>JAFZGL010000016.1 GCA_017555395.1 Oscillospiraceae bacterium
ACTGCGCCACTTCCATTCCTGCCGCAGCTGCTTCCGGTTTGCCGTCTCCGGGAGACGGTGTTTCACAGCACCATAGGCAAACACGCAGATGTACATCAGCAGGAAGATACCATTATATAATGCATATACCGGCAGACCGATCTCCGTGCCCAGGATCTCCACATCCACGAGAGTCTTCAGGTCATTGCTGAAGGACAGCACACCTCCGGTGAGAATACCCGCCAGAATCGTCTGCCAGGGGCTGAATCCCCGGCGCAGCAGCCAGCCCCGATAGGCCATATACAGCAGCACAAAGCTGTGGAGGAAGCTGAACCGATAAGGGATCATGTTGGTAAAATGGAAACCGTGCCAGATATAGTCCAGCTGCCGGATGATGAAGCTCACATTGAAGAACAGAATCAGTGCAACCGCGCAGACCTTGTCCCGCAGCTTCACGCCCCTGGACATCAGGAACAAAACTCCCAGATATAAAGAACCCACACCGCAGTACAGGTTTGGCAGACCTTCCTTGAAATTGGGCTTGATGGCGCCGCCCATATTGCCTGCCACCTGCCGCATGGCATCCAGCAGACCCAGGAAGGTATGATGGTCGGCAATATTCAGCCGGAAAGATGTGGGGAATTTGTTGACACTGGACTGGGTGGTCTGCAGCGCCGCAAAGGCAGGCAGTTCCAGAACAGCCGTCAGTCCGATGGCAAGCAGCGAGAAGGCCGCGATCCGGCAAAGATCACCGAAAAACCGCTTCCAGCCCCGCCACCGGCAGATCTCATAGACAAAAAACAGCAGGAAAACAAAAATGCAGACAAAGAAGCCAATATAATAGTTGGCAAACACCGCCATGAACAATGACAGGGTATAGAGAATAAACTTCTTATCCCGCAGCAATGCCACCATACCCAGCACCACCAGGGGCAGCAATGCAAAAGTATCCAGCCACATAATATTCCACTGGAAGCCCAGTGCCCAGGCGCACAGGCCGTAAAAACCACCGAAAACAGCAATGGACAGATCCTTTTTCCGGAAGGTCTCCTTCAGGAACACCGCAAAGAACAGCGACGCAAGACCAAGCTTCACCGGCATCAGCAGGGAAAAGAATTCCAGCAGCAGACTTTCCGGCACCAGAACGCTCAGCAGGTTCAAAGGACTTGCCAGGTAATAGGAGATCAGACCCAGATAGTCCATGCCCATGCCCACATTCCAGCTGTAAACCAGACCCTCACCCCGAAGCAATGCCCGGCGGAACTCCACAAAGAAGGGATAGTACTGGTGATACATATCGGAGTACAGCATGGAATACTGGCCGAAGGGCTCATAGCCGCTGACTGCCATGATAAACAGCATTCCCACAAACGGAATCAGAAAAGCCAGCGCCAGCGGATTCAGCCGAAACTTGCGTTTATTGGAAAGGTTCATGAAGATCCCCCTGAGAATTCGAATTACCTTATAGTTTACCACGATTTTCCCATGGGGTAAAGCATGGTATTTCTTAAATTTTTGTGACAAAAAATCCCCGCCGGTTTCCCGGCGGGGATTAAAAGCATTACAGATTGTCCATATCCTCGAATTCGTCGTCTGCGTCGTCAATCTCATTGCCCATGATCTCGCCAACCCGGACACGGCGCTTGATCTTCATCTCCTCCACCTGCTTGTGGAGCAGTTCCTTGACCATCATGGGATCCTTGATATTCTTCAGCACCAGAGTAGGCAGGGACTTGTCGGAGGAGATCACCGTAATAGTTCCCACCCCGAACAGCCGCTGCCAGAGGGTACGGCTGGTATTGATATCCCGGATACGGTACAGCAGCACCTCATCATCCTTGATGCTGAGGAAACCCACAGACAGGAACAGTCTGTCCTCGGAGAGAGAGTAGCGGGTAAAGTTCAGGGGCAAACCGAAGTAACGCTTCCGGTCTTTCCACAGATATTCAATGGTAATTGCCATGGCAGCAGCCTCCTTTTGTTTTTTTTATTATACTTCTCCAAAAGAATGCTGTCAATAGAACTGTATCCGATTGATTACAGAATCAGGCAGATCAGCCCTGTCGCTCCCTCATTGACGATCCGGGTTAGGGTACCCCGGAATTTTCCCCGGACATCCTCCGGCATCTGCACCAGCTTGCCCATGAGACCTTCCCGGATCAGATCGTACACCGACTTTCCGAAAATATTGCTCTGCCACAATTTGTCGGGGTCTTCTCCGGACAGATAGGCAATCAGCTCCCGGGACTGTTTTTCATCCCCCACCATGGGGCTGATCTCCGTGTCGATGTCTACACGGATCATATGGACGGACGGGGCCCCCGCCTTCAGCTTGACCCCGAAGGCACCGCCCTTTTTCACAATTTCCGGAGTCTCCAGCTTCATCTCCTCCGGCGCCGGCATCACCACACCGTAGCCGGTGGCTCTGACCGAGGACAGCGCAGGGGCAATCTGCTCATAGGCCCGTTTCACCGCGGAAAGCTCCGTCAGCAGTGCCAGCAGCTGTCCTTCATTTTCAATCTCCGTCCCTGCCCGGCTGCTGAGGATCTCATAATACAGTGCCTCCGGAAACGTCAGGCTGCAGGATACCGTACCGTCGGAAAGATCCACCCCATCCACACAGACCCCGCAGACCTGCTGCAGTTCTCCCAATCCGGCCAGCTGGGCCTCTGCCTGTCCCAGATTGCTGATGGCCTCCGCTTTCTGAAGCAGCCCCCTGTAAAGTTCTGCCTTCACGGGATGCTCCGGTTCCAGAACAGTCATCCACCCGGGAAGACGGACCTCCAGTTTGGTCATGGGAAAGGTATACAGCACCGAACGGAGCAGACTGCCGATGTCCTCCAGGGTCATACCCTGGCAGTCTGCCACCACGGGACAAATCCCGAATTCCTCCTGAATCTGTTTTTTGGCATGCCTGGCTGCCTCTCCTGCGGGATTTCGGGAATTGATGACCACAAGGAACGGCTTTCCCGTGGCCTGCATATCCCGGATGGCATGGCATTCCGCCTGGGTATACTCCTTCCGGGGGATATCCGTGATGCTTCCGTCGGTGGTGACCACCAGCCCGATGGAGCAATGCTGCTGCATGACCTTTTTGGTACCCAGTTCCGCCGCCTGGGTCATAGGGATCTCATGGTCATACCAGGGTGTGGTGACCATTCTGACGTTCCCCTCTTCCTCTGCGCCCACAGCGCCTGGCACCATATATCCCACAGAATCAATGAATCGGACCCGGAGTCTGGCGGTGCCGTCGGGAGAGATCTCCGCAGCCTCCTCCGGTACGAATTTGGGTTCTGAGGTCATGATGGTTTTGCCGCTGCCGCTCTGGGGCAGTTCGTCCCTCGCCCGTTCCTGTCGGTGGGGATCCGGGATCTGCGGAATCACCAGCTGCTCCATGATCCGCTTGATCAGGGTGGATTTTCCGGTGCGTACCGGTCCCACCACTCCGATGTATACATTGCCTCCGGTTCTCACGGCAATGTCCTGATAGATCGTATCCATAGCATCTCCTTCCCGGCAGGAGATTTCCTGCCATGGTTTTATCACAGGGTATGTCCCCGGCAGGACAAATAGACCACCCTGCGCAGTTTCTACAAATTTTCTCCGCCGCCGTAGACAGACACCCCGGCGCGTGATATCATTCTGTTTATTAATAAGGAAGGGAGGATACCCATGACTGCCAAATATGACGGACAGCGGATCACGGAAGGCGTGATCTGGAAGCAGCTGCTGCGCTTCTTTTTCCCCATCCTGCTGGGTTCCTTCTTTCAGCAGATGTACAACACCGCGGACACCATCATCGTGGGCAGAGCCATCGGCACCCAGGCTCTGGCCGCGGTGGGATCTTCCTCCTCCCTGATCAATCTGGTGAACGGTTTTTTCATTGGCCTCAGCTCCGGTGCCGCTGTGATCCTGTCTCAGTATTACGGTGCCAATGATGCTGCCGGCACGGAAAGATCCATCCATACCGGTTTCTTTCTGTCCCTGATTCTGGGTGTCCTGACCACTCTGCTGGGAATCTATGCCGGACCTTCCATTCTGCACCTGATCCGGACACCAGAAAACTGTATCCCCGATGCTGTTTTATATATCCG
>JAFZGL010000133.1 GCA_017555395.1 Oscillospiraceae bacterium
AGAATACTTATGAAAAACAAAACCATCCCTGCCGTTATTCTGATGATCTATGGTCTGCTGGCCTCTGTTGGTCCCCAGACTCTGTTCAAGGTCTGTGAGAACTCTACCACCCCCATGAAGTGTACTTATGCCGCTGCTGCCGAAATCGGCATCGGTGCGGTCACGCTGCTGCTGGGTATTCTGTATCTGCTCACCCAGACCCGTCATGAGCGCCTGCTGCTGAGCATTGCCGGAATCGGCATGGCTGCTCTGACCGCAGCTGTTCCCGCATTCCTGATCGGCGGCTGCAAGAATCCCACCATGCCCTGTGTTATGCTTTCTTACCCCATTCTGTACATCCTCAGCGGTGTTGCCGCAGCTTTCCTGCTGTTCAACATCTTTGGCCTGAACAAGCCGGAGCGTAAGAAGTAAGGAAGCGGGTGGACAGCTTGAAGCGAATTACATTATTCCGGATCATCCGGGAAAATCTGGCAAGAAAGCCTTTTCGTACGGCAGCCATGATTTTCCTTGTGGGCCTTCTGACCTTCTCTCTTTATACCGTTTCCTATATTACCGACAGCATGGAAAAGGGTCTGAGCAGTTCTGTGGAACATCTGAATGCGGACATCATCGTCGTCCCCGGCGATTACGATGGCGGCATCAAGGATGCGCTGCTGCTGGGCACTCCCATCACCGTCAAGTTCCAGCAGAACTGGGCCGATCAGGTAGGCAGCATCAGCGGCGTCAAGGAAGTGCTTCCTCAGTTCTATGTGGCGACTCTGGCAAAATCCTGCTGCGACGCCCCTGTTCAGCTCATTGCCTATGATACCGCTTCTACCTATGTGCAGCCGCTGGTGGAGGAAGCATATTCCGGCACCCTGGGTGATTATGAAATCATTGTCGGCAGCGCCCTTTCCTATGAAGTGGGCGACGGCGCCCTCTTCTACGGTGAACGGTTCCGGGTTGTGGGCAAGATGCGGGAAACCGGTATGGGCTTTGATGCCAGTGCGCTGATGAGCACCAAAACCGCATATGATCTGTCCCATACAGACATCGCCAAGGATTATTTCTATCTGGAAGATCCCGAAAATATGGTCTCCAGCCTTCTGATCCGTGTGGAAGAAGGCGTTGATTCCGCAGAAGTGGCCAGAACCATCCGTGAAACCATGACCGGTGAAGATGTCCTGGTTTACACCACCCGGGAATTCGTGGAGGAATCCCGTGAGCAGGTCCGTGTTTATAACGGCTTCTCCACATTCCTTCTGACGGTCCTGTATATTACCGCAGCCTTTGCCATCATCGTGCTGTTCTGCATCACCATCAACGAAAGACAGAAGGAATTTGGCATCCTCTCCTCCATCGGTGCAGACGGAACCAAAATCATGCTGATCATTGCCGGTGAAGCCCTTGCCATTATGCTGCTGGGCAGCCTTTCCGGTGTGGGACTTTCTGCCGCGGGCGTGCATCTGCTGGCCCAGTTCCTGAAGCAGTTCAGCCAGCTGCCCTTGCTGTATCCCGGCGTGCAGACCCAGGTGATCCTGGCAGGAAAATGTATTCTGGGCGCAGCCGTCAGCGTTGCGGTGGGTGTTGGCATCTCCTGCTATCGCATGAATCAGATTCAGCCCTATCTGCTGGTAAAGGAGAATGAGTAATATGATGACACTGACAAATATCGAAAAGGCCTATGGCCGCGCAGAAGAGAGAACCGAGATTCTCAAGGGCATCAGTGTCACCGTAGAACCCGGTCAGATCGTGAGTATCCTGGGACGCAGCGGCAGCGGCAAAAGCACCCTGCTGAATATCGCCACCGGTATGCTCCGCCCCACCAAGGGTGAGATTTCCTTCAACGGAAAGATCATCAAGCAGAAGAAGGAATTTGTCCGCCTCCGCAGTAAGGAAATTGCCTATGTCTGGCAGGGCCAGTCTCTGCTGCACCAGTTTACCGTTCTGGAAAACATCTGCCTGCCCCACTACATTGCAGGAAACAAGGAAGATCTGACCGAAAAGGCCCAGGCACTGCTGGATGAGTTGGGACTTGGTCATCTGAGCGATTACTATCCCAGCCAGATCTCCGGCGGTGAAGCCAGACGTGTGTCTGTGGCAAGGGCGCTGCTGGCAGAGCCTTCCCTGATTGTGGCAGACGAACCCACCAGCAATCTGGATGCGGATACGGCCCAGACCATTCTGGATATGTTCTGCCGTGCAAAAGAGAAGGGCATTGCCATTCTTTGCAGCACCCACGATATGGGTTTCCTTTCCGTGTCCGACCGCATCTACAAGATGACAGACGGAACGCTGGAACCCTACGGAGGTAGTGCCGAATGAAAAAATGGATCGCACTGCTGTGCGCCCTGTTGGTGCTGATGAGTGTTCTGGCAGGCTGCGGCAGTAAGAAGGAAGTAGCCGAAGTGACTGCACCCGCTGCAACCCAGCAGGCCGCTGCAGAAACCCAACCGGAAGCCGAAACTTCCGCAAAGGAAGAATCTGTCGCAGAAGAGCCTGCCGCAGAAGAGGTGATCTATACAGCACCTACCGCAGCTACAGATCCCCAGACAGGAGAGCCTGCACAGCAGGAATTCTGGGGTTATGTGATCGATATCTGCTGCTTTGAAATCCCCGGTCCTGAAGAGGACACCTGGGATTGTCTGCTGATGGACAGCTGCCGTGATTCCGGTTACGGTCTGGCCATCCCCGACAGCAGCGCCCCCAACGGTTATATCTGGTATGCCTTTGACGAAAAGGGACAACAGCTCGCTTTTGATGCAATCCTCGGCAGCAACAAGTGGACGAAAATCTCCCTCAAAGTCACTGGTACACTGGAGAATAATATTATCCATGTAAAAACATTGAAAGAAGGCTAACTATGAAGAGAATTATTCGTGCATTCCGGACCAAGGCTGTGTCCACACTGCTTGCCCTTTCACTGCTTGTGAGTGTGACCGCCGTAGCGCTGACCGGCTGTTCTTCCAAGAGCGTCGACGGCATTCTGATTTGTGCCAACTGTAAGCAGGCCCCTGCCGCAAAGCATACCGTTGCCTGCTGCCTGATGGACCACTGCGCTGCTTCCGGCTACGGCGTGCTGGTAGCACAGGCTGACAAGACCTACAAGTTCTATGCATTCGACGATGCAGGCGACGCTGTTGCCCTGGATCTGCTGAAGAAGCTGGAAGCTGAGGGTGTTAAGAACTATATCTCCGTAAAGGTTACCGGTAAGTTTGAGGATACTGCCGGTACTTATGACTGGGCTCATGGCGACAAGAGCGGCACTGTTGACTACCAGGGCACTGTCACCAAGGTAGCTCTGGAATACGATGACAGCCATGCCGCATTTGCCGCAAATGCTGTTGAATTCCCAGATGCTATGACCGTGGAAATTTCCAGCGCAGCCTACACCGGCAGCGAAGTTGTTCCCACTGTTGTGCTGAAGGATGGCGACTACACCCTGAAGGAAGGCTTCGACTATACCGTAGCCTGCGAAAACAACGTGGATACCGGTGTTGCCGGCATCAAGATCACCGGTGTTGGTCCTTACTACAAGGGCGCCATCGGCGGCAGCTTTGACATCGAACTGAACGGTGTTCTGATCTGCGCAAACTGCAAGCACGCTCCCGCTGCAAAGCATACGGTTGCCTGCTGCCTGATGGAGCACTGTGCCGCTTCCGGCTACGGTGTTCTGGCCGCCCAGGCTGACAAGACCTACAAGTTCTACGAATTCGACGATGCCGGTGATGCGCTGGCTCTGGAACTGCTGAAGAAGATCGAAGCTGACGGCGTTAAGAATTACATCACCGTCAAGGTCGGCGGCGATATCAAGGAAGAAGCAGGCACCTATGACTGGGCTCTGGGTGAAAAGAGCGGTACTGTTGACTTCCAGGGCAGCATCTCCAATGTGACTCTGGCTTATGACGATACCCATGCCGGCTTTGCAGCTGACGCTGTGGAATTCCCCGAAACCATGACCGTTGAAATCGCCAACGCAGCCTACACCGGCAGTGAAG
>JAFZGL010000134.1 GCA_017555395.1 Oscillospiraceae bacterium
CCCAGAGTCAGCCAGTCCGGTGCGACGGTTTTCATATTAGACGCAAGTACGACCTTGCCTGCGGGAATATCCCAGGGATCGCCGCTGCGGTTTACATAAACACGAACCGTCTTTCCTTCATAGGTTCTGCTGAAGCTCAGCCGTTTATCCTCTGCCTCAGAGAACCGGATGTCACCCAGCCGCAGGGCAGCATAAGTCTGACGGAGCTTGCCCAGCCGCTTGAAGTGATCCAGCATCTCCCGGTCTTCCCGCCCCCAGGGATAGGTGCGGCGGTTGAAGGGGTCCTTATAGCCCTCCATCAGTGCCTCATCGCCATAGTACAGGCTGGAGCTACCGGGCAGGGTGTACTGCAGGAAGGATGCCATCAGCAGACGGTCCCGCGCAACCTCCAGATTGTTCCGGGACAGATGACGCTTGGCCTTCTCCTCCCGGCTTCCGTCAAAATCATCCACCAATGCGGTCAGGATTCTGGGGGTGTCATGGGTGCCCAGCAGATTCATATTGCTGTGAACTACCTCAGGCGGATAATTCTCCACGATGGACAGCACTGTTTCCTTCAGTCCCCGGCCGCTGTCCCATCCGCGCATGAAGTTCAGGATGGCTGTACGGAAGGGATAGTTCATAACACTGTCCAGCTCCGCATTGGTAAAATAGGTGCGGCGGCGGTTGTAGGCCTTCTTGTTGGAGGCATCCTCCCAGACTTCACCCAGCACCAGCGCATCGGGATTGATCTCCTTCACCCGGTCGTAGAGCAGTTTCAGAAATTCATCCGGCAGTTCGTCGGCCACATCCAGGCGGAAGCCATCGGCGCCCAGCTTCATCCAGTGGGCAAGGACGCTGTCCTCATCGGAGATGATGTACTTGATGAAGGCGGGATCCATCTTGTTGACGGTAGGCAGGGTGTTGAAATCCCACCAGGAGTGGTAGTTATAGGGCCACTCATAGAAGGTATACCAGCTGGCAAAGGGAGAGTCCTTGCTCTGGAAGGCACCGGTGCCGTCAAAGGCATTTTCCCGGTTGAAATAGAGGCTGTTGGAGCCGGTATGGGAGTACACGCCGTCCAGGATCACCTTCATGCCCAGTTTGTGGGCTTCTTCGCAAAGGACCTTAAAATCCTCTGTGGTGCCCAGCATGGGGTCAGGAACCTTATAGTCACCGGTGTCATAGCGATGGTTGGAGAAGGCTTTGCCGATGGGATTCAGATACAGAATGGTGGTTCCCAGAGACGCAATATAGGGCAGCTTTTCTGTGATTCCATTAAAATTGCCGCCATAAAAATCGTTGTTCAGAACGATTCCTTCCGGTGTAGGCTGCCACTGCACTTCCTCATACCAGTCCCGGTGGACACTGTAGGGCTCCAGCTTGCCGCTCAGATCGCAGTCTCCGGATTTGTAAAACCGGTCAGGGAATACCTGATAGATCAGGGCGCCCTTGGCCCAGTCGGGGGTGTGGAAGGATGCGGGCACACAGCTCAGCTGCCACAGATCACCGGCCTCCATATTGGTGTCATCGCCCTGCTTGAACAGCCGGAAGCAGCTGTCCGCGGTGTGAACCCGGAAATAGTAGAAATACAGTGCCGGGGTATCCAGGGTAAATTCACCCTTAAAAATCTGATACGCGCCCTTGGTTTCTTCCAGTGTCATCACGACACTGCAGGCAGCGGAATGGTCTTCGTAGAGCAGTTCGCAGGTCAGGTGATCCGCCTGAACGGAGGCAGGCACATGAACCCGGAGGGTGCAGGTCTGCTCCGGCACCAGGGTGCCGAAGGGCGTCTTGTAGGCAGCCTCGCGGCTGTTATAGAGGATTCGCATGGTAGTCTCCTTTTGCGTTGTATTAGGGGCTTGCCACTCAGTATTATATACCATTTTACATAAAAAGGAAAGCATAAAAACAGCGCCGCGGTAGATCCGCGGCGCCGCAAACTCAGGATTAGTAGTTTTCTGCGTGAACTTCGAAGTAAGCCTTGGGATGGATGCAGGTGGGGCAGACTTCGGGAGCCTTGGTGCCAACGATGATGTGGCCGCAGTTACGGCATTCCCAAACCTTGACCTCGCTCTTTTCAAAGACCTGAGCGGTCTCAACGTTCTTCAGCAGGGCACGGTAGCGCTCTTCGTGGTGCTTCTCAATGGCAGCCACCAGCCGGAACTTTGCAGCCAGAGACTTGAAGCCCTCTTCCTCGGCGGTCTTTGCGAAGCCGTCATACATATCGGTCCACTCGTAGTTCTCGCCCTCAGCGGCATGCAGCAGGTTTTCAGCGGTATCGCCAATTCCTTCCAGTTCCTTGAACCACATCTTTGCATGTTCCTTCTCGTTGTCAGCAGTCTTCAGGAACAGTGCTGCGATCTGCTCATAGCCTTCCTTCTTGGCCTTGGATGCATAGTAGGTATACTTGTTTCTTGCCATGGATTCGCCTGCAAAAGCGGCTTCCAGGTTCTTCTCAGTCTGAGTACCAGCATACTTATTTGCCATTGATATATCCTCCTGTTATTTCGGCTGTGCCGTTTTATACAGTCAATGTACCAGAATTTACTATAAAAATCAAGTAAAAAAACAGGCCCCAAAGGGGCCTGTTTTTTAAGAATCAATCGTTCCGGGAACCAAAATTGACGGAGGTATCACCCTGCTCGTTGGCACCGAACTCATAGTCCTTGCCGGGCAGGACAGCATTCATGAAGATGCCGATCAGAGCGGCAACTGCCAGACCGGACAGGCTGATGGTAACACTGCCGATGGGGATCAGAATGGAACCGCTGTAGGTAACGCCGACAGCCAAACCCATGATCATAGCAGCGATCAGGACATTGCGGCTCTTGGTGAAGTCCACCTGATTTTCAACCACGTTGCGCACACCCACAGCAGAGATCATGCCGTACAGCACCAGGCTGACGCCGCCCATGGTGGCAGCGGGCATGGCAACGATCAGAGCGGCAAACTTGGGGCAGAAAGCCAGAACCATGGCGAACAGAGCTGCCAGGCGGATGACCTTGGGATCATAGACCTTGCTCAGAGCCAGAACGCCGGTGTTTTCACCGTAGGTGGTGTTGGCCGGTGCACCAAACAGGGCTGCAATGGCGGTAGCCACACCGTCGCCGCACAGGGTGCGGTGCAGGCCGGGGTCTGCCACATAGTTCTTGCCAACGGTGGAGGAGATGGCGCACATATCGCCCACGTGCTCCACAATGGTAGCCAGAGAGATGGGAACGATGGTGACCACTGCGGTCAGCAGCATGCCCTTGTCCAGATTCTCATTGAAGATGGACAGAGCGGTGTTCTCCCAGATCACAGGGAAGCCAAACCAGTCAGCAGCAGCCACAGTTGCGGCAACGTTGGCGCGGGCAGCAGGATCCACGATCATGGCGAACAGGTAGGAGCTCACAACGCCCAGCAGGATGGGAACGATCTTCACCATGCCCTTACCCCAGATGTTGGCAGCGACCACAACACCGATGGCCACCAGCGCCACCAGCCAGTTAGCCTGGCAGTTGGTGATGGCAGAGCCTGCCAGAGACAGGCCGATGCAGATGATGATGGGGCCGGTAACAATGGGCGGGAAGAAGCGCATGACCTTCTTGGCGCCGAACTGCTTGAAGAAGAAAGCCAGAACCAGGTACATCAGACCGGAACAGGCCACACCGAAGCAGGAGTAGGTCAGAGGGATATCCTGACCGGAAGCGGTCACCAGACCGAATGCACCCAGGAAGGCGAAAGAAGAGCCCAGGAAAGCAGGGACTTTCTTGCCGGTGATCAGGTGGAAGATCAGAGTGCCCAGACCTGCGAAGAACAGGGTGGTGGAAACGTTCAGGCCGGTGATGGCGGGAACCAGCACGGTGGCGCCAAACATAGCGAACAGATGCTGCAGACCCAGAACCAGCATTCTGGGCGCGCCCAGGGTTGTGGCATCATAGACCGCTTCATTGGTCTCATTGATTTTTTCCATAAATAATATTCCTTTCTTATCTTTGCGAAACCACAGGTTTCGACGTTTTTCCCTGAGACAGTATACCGATATTGATTCCAATTTTCAAGAGAAAATAAACATTTTTCAAAAAACTGCAGAAAAAAGCCTCCGCAAAGCGGAGGCTTTTTGTTTTTGGGGAAATCAGCGGGTTCCCTTGTCGTAGGGGATGCCCTCTGCCTTGGGGGCGCGGGACTTCTTGGAGGTGAAGGCCAGAACCACCAGGGAGATGATATAGGGCAGCATGTTGTAAACAACACTGGGAACGTTCAGGGCCATCATAAAATCGAAGCCGGAGTACACATTGCCCAGAGCCCGGAAGAAGCCGAACAGCAGTGCTGCCAGAGCGATCTTCAGGGGATGCCATGCGCCGAAAATCATAACGGCCAGAGCCAGGAAGCCAAAGCCTGCCACGCCGTTCTCGAACTTCCAGACGGAAACACCGGCGGTGATGTAGACGATACCGCCCAGGCCGCCCAGCAGACCGGAGATCAGAACGCCGGCATAGCGCATCTTGTAAACGTTGATGCCCACGGAATCAGCTGCCTGAGGATGTTCGCCGCAGGCACGCAGTCTCAGACCGAACTTGGTCTTGTAGAGCACAACAAAGGAAATGGCCAGACAGATGGCAGCCACCAGCATGAACCAGTTGAATTCAAAGGTGCCCAGACGGACGATGAACAGATCCTTGGCTGCGGTATAGACGATATCGGAAGACACGTCATTGCCGCCGGAAGCAGCGGTGTTCATAGCCTTGACAGCCACAGTGGCACCGGCGGTGGCCAGCATATTCATGGCAGTACCGGTGATGGTCTGGTCAGCCTTGAAGTTGATGGCAGCCACAGCCAGCAGCAGAGAGAACACCATACCGAACAGTGCGGCTGCCAGAATGGTCAGCAGAACCATAACAGGAGCGCCCGCACTGATGGGCAGGAACTTCATGACCAGGGCACCGCCCAGAGCGCCGATGACCATGATGCCTTCCAGACCGATGTTGATAACACCGGAACGTTCCGCGAAGCAGCCGCCCAGAGCCACCAGCATCAGAACGGATGCGAAGATCAGAGTGTATTGCAGCAGCAGAACCATTAACCTTCGCCTCCTTCCTTATTTTCCGCGGCCTTTAAAGCAGCGGCCTTCTTTTCATCACGCTTGCGGATCTGAGCCTGCAGGAAGAACTTGAAGAATGCCACAAAGGCACACAGATAGATGATCAGGCTGGAGATCAGGCTGGAGATCTGGGAGCAGTAGACCTGCAGATCCACGTTGCCGCCGCCGGTGGTGATATACTGGATGAAAAATGCGGACAGAATGCTGCCCAGAGGGCTCAGACCGCCCAGGAAGGCAACGGCAATACCGTTGAAGCCCATGGCGGGAACCGAGGAGATGGTGGTCTCCCAATCCTCAATACCGGTCAGGAACAGCAGACCAGCGCCCATACCGGCCAGCGCACCGGCGATCATCATGGTCATAATAATGTTCCGGTTCTCCTTCATGCCGGCATACTTGGCTGCATGGTAGTTATTGCCGGTAGCCTTCAGCTCATAGCCGAACTTGGTCTTGTTCAGAACCACCCAGACCACAACTGCCATGATGACAGCCAGGGGGATGGCGATGGTGACACTCTTCTCATTGTTGAAGAAGGCGCCCAGACCCATGCTGGGCAGAAGTGCGGAGGGGTTCTTGCCCTGCAGTGCCAGGGTGTAGGGGCTGTTGGGGCTCTTGACGGTGCCCAGGATCAGATTGGTCAGGTACAGGGTGATCCAGTTCAGCATAATACCGGAGATGACCACGTTGACGTTGCACTGGGTCTTCAGCACACCGGAAATGGCGCCCAGGACAGCTGCTGCCACCATGCCGATCAGCAGGCAGGGCAGCCAGGGCAGGTTCCAGGCCAGGGCGGCATACAGACAGCCGCAGGCACCGGCCACATACTGACCGGCAACACCGATGTTGAACATGCCGACCTTGTAGGCAAACAGAACGGACAGGGCACACATAATCAGAGGCACAGTGCGGACCAGGGTCTGGCCGAAGTACTTCAGCATCAGCTTGCCGGGGTAACGGAAGAAGCTCTTCAGAACTGCAAAGATCGCCTCAACAGCACCGCTGGGCTCAATGATCAGCAGCGCGATAAAGCCCACCAGAATGCCGCCCAGAATGCAGATCAGGGATGCCAGCAGTGTCTGGAATCCGTCGTTGCGGATCAGGGATGTTTTCTCTTTTTTCACTGCTTATCCCTCCTTCTTGGCGCCTGCCATGTACAGGCCCAGTTCTTCCACGGTGGTCTTCTTGGGATCCAGCTCGCCTACGATCTCACCCTCGTACATCACCAGGATCCGGTCGGAGACAGTCATGACTTCGTCCAGTTCCAGAGAAACCAGCAGGACGGCCTTGCCGGCATCGCGCTGGGCAACGATCTGACGGTGAATATATTCGATGGCACCAACGTCAAGACCACGGGTGGGCTGAACAGCGATCAGCAGCTGGGGATCCTTATCGATCTCACGGGCGATGATTGCCTTCTGCTGGTTGCCGCCGGACATGGCACGGGAAACGGTGATGGGGCCCTGACCGGATCGAACGTCATACTGCTCGATCAGCCGCTCAGCATAGCTACGGATGTTCTTACGGCGCAGGAAGCCGAACTTGTTGGTAAATTCAGGCTGGAAGTAGCGCTGCAGGACAATGTTATCCTCCAGGGTGTAGTCCAGAACCAGGCCGTGCTTATGGCGGTCTTCAGGAATGTGGGACATGCCCATCAAGGAACGCTTACGGATGGGCGCATGGGTGATGTCATTGCCCAGCAGCTTCACAGTACCGGCAGTCACATTCTCCAGGCCGGAAATGCCGAAGACCAGCTCGCTCTGGCCGTTGCCGTCGATACCGGCGATACAGACGATCTCACCGGCACGAACCTGGAAGGTGACATCGTTGACTGCGTTCTTCTTGCTGATCTTGGAGGCAACGCTGAGGCCCTGCACATCCAGGATCACGTCCCTGGGCTCGGCAGGCTTCTTCTGAACGGCAAATTCCACATCACGGCCAACCATCATCCGGGACAGATCGTCCTTGGTGCAGTCCTTGATGTCCACGGTGCCGATGTACTTGCCCTTGCGCAGGACGCTGCAGCGGTCGGCAACCGCCATAATCTCGTTGAGCTTATGGGTGATAAACAGAATGGATTTGCCTTCTGCAGCAAGATTCTTCATGATCTGCAGCAGTTCCTCGATTTCCTGAGGGGTCAGAACCGCAGTAGGCTCGTCGAAGATCAGAATTTCGTTGTCCCGGTACAGCATCTTCAGAATCTCGGTTCTCTGCTGCATACCGACGGAGATATCCTCGATCAGGGCATCGGGGTTGACGGAAAGGCCATACTTTTCGGACAGCGCAATCACCTTTGCGCGGGCCTTGTCGCGCTGCAGAATGCCGTTTTTGGTATCCTCAACACCCAGGATGATATTGTCCAGAACAGAGAAGCATTCCACCAGTTTGAAGTGCTGGTGCACCATGCCGATGCCCAGTTCATTGGCATCGTTGGGGTTGTTGATCCTGACGATCTCACCGTTTTTCTTAATCACACCCTCTTCTGCCTGATACAGACCGAAAAGAACGCTCATCAGGGTAGACTTGCCGGCGCCGTTTTCGCCCAGCAGTGCATGGATCTCGCCCGCTTTCAGCTGCAGCGTAACATTATCGTTAGCAATAATTCCGGGGAACTTCTTGGTGATGTTCACCATCTCGATTGCATAAGGAACGTTATTCAATCCAATTACCTCCTTCTTTCGTAACTCCACTCTATTATACACAAAGTATGTGCAGATTTCAAATATAATCCGACAAATTTTCCAGAGAAAATGTACCGTTTTCAAAATAAAAGGACGGGCCGAAGCCCGTCCTTTTGCAGGTAGAAATTAGAAATTACTTCAGGTTGCCCAGCCACTCAACATTGACGTTGGTGACAGCAGGCTCAGCGGAGATATCATTGGAAACCTGGACAGAGCCATCAAAAATAGACTTGGCCAGTGCTGCATAGTCATCAGCAGTGAAGCCATCAGCGAACTGGGTAGAAGGTGCCAGCTGGACATAGTTGGCATCAGGAGTCTCGCTGATCATACCCAGAGTTTCGATCTTACCGGCGTAATTTGCCCAGTTGCCGTTGACAACAACATCGGTCAGGGTATTGATGGTGGTGGGTGCCAGACCCTTCATTGCAGAGGTAATGGTAATGCCCTCACCATACTGTGCATCGATAACAGCAGCCTGGTCGGTATCAACACCGATGACCTTGCCACCGTACTTCTTGGCAGACTCAGCTGCAGAGGACCAGATGCTGCCGCCGCAGGCAAATACGACCTCAGTGCCGTCATTGTACCAGGTATCCATAACTGCAGTCAAGTCAGCGTCACCGTAGAACTGGTTGCCGTAAGCATACTTGACTTCGACAGTGGTGCCCAGCTCAGCAGCTGCTGCGTCAGCACCCTGCACATAGCCGTAGCCAAAACGCATAACAGCGGGAACAGCCATGCCGCCCAGGAAGCCCAGGTTGGTGTAGCCCAGCTTGACTGCAGCATAACCGGCCATGTAGCCGGACAGTTCTTCCTGGTAAATAGCGCAGTAGACATTGTCCATGTAGACATAGTCAGCCAGGTTCCAGTTGTCGGGGTTGTAGTCATAGGTCTCGCCCTTCAGCGCAGTGCCCTGCTCCAGCAGGTCACCGGCTGCCATATCCAAAGCAATGAACTTGACATCGGGATAGTTTGCAGACAGCTCCACAACAGAGCCGGCAAACGCATAACCGGGCATAACAATGACATTATGACCATCGGCGATGGCCAGTTCAGCAGATGCCACACGGCCGGCTGTGTCATTGGTAACAGGCTTATAGTACTTGATCTCGGTACCAGTGTTTTCACCAAACACCTGGCATGCTTCCCAGGTAGTCTGGTTAAAGGACTGGTCGGTAATACCTGCATAGTCGGAAATCATTGCCACTTTAAAGGTTGCATCTGCACCATCGGCAGCCTTTCCGCCGCAGGCAACCAGGGACAGCATCATTACCAGTGCCAGCAGCAGCGCCAGAATCTTCTTCATACTTATTTTCCTCCAATCGTTTTCTTAGGGGTAATGCGATACTGGTATTGTCGCATATCATCCGTATAAAATCAATATCTTTTCATGATGGATATCACGAAACTTATAAAAAAAGGACGGGCCGAAGCCCGTCCTTTTATTCAGTAGCAGAAATTACTTCAGGTTGCCCAGCCACTCAACATTGCTGTTGGTGACAGCGGGTTCTGCAGCGATGTCAGCAGAGACAGTCAGAGTACCATCGTACATAGCCTTGACCATAGCTACGTAGTCCTCAGCGGTGAACTTGCCTTCCTCGAACTGAGTGGTAGCAACAGGAATCTGGACGTAGTTAGCCTCGGGATCAGCGGAAACCAGACCCAGGGAGTCGATCTTGCCAACGTAGTTTGCCCAGTTGCCGTTGATGACAACATCAGTCAGGGTGTCGATGGTGGTGGGAGCCAGACCCTTCATTGCGGAAGTGATGGTCATGCCCTCGCCGTACTGGCCGTCGATGATAGCCTTCTGGTCAACGTCAACGCCGATAACCTTGCCGCCGACCTTCTTTGCAGCCTCAGCTGCGGAGGTGTAGATACCGCCGCCGCAAGCGAAGACAGCCTCAGTGCCGGCTGCATACCAGGTATCCATAACTGCGGTGATGTCAGCATCGCCGAAGAACTGGTTGCCGTATGCGTACTTCATGTCAACAGTGATGCCCAGCTCAGCAGCAGCAGCGTCAGCGCCCTGAACGAAGCCGTAGCCGAAGCGGATAACAGCGGGAACAGCCATGCCGCCCAGGAAGCCCAGCTTGGTGTAGCCCAGCTTGACAGCAGCGTAGCCAGCCATGTAGCCGGACAGCTCTTCCTTATAGACGGCAGCGTAGACGTTCTTCATGGTGTCGGCGGTCAGACCGGCGGAGGTCAGGTCAAACTCGGAAACGTCCAGAGCGATGAACTTGACATCGGGGTTGGAGGGAGCGGTAC
>JAFZGL010000135.1 GCA_017555395.1 Oscillospiraceae bacterium
CACGGCTACTACGAGTTCATCCCCGTAGAGGACATGGAAAAGTGCACCGAGATGCTGGTGAAGATCCTGACCAATTTCTAATTCCAAAAGAGAAGCACCGTACTGCTTTTGCAGTACGGTGCGTTTTTTACATCTTTTTGCAGTAGTAAGCAATCAGAATCAGATTGATGGCACTGCTCACGAAGATACAGGCCAGAATCGTTATGCTGACAGTGATGCTGAAATATCCGGCAATAATACTTGCCACCAGTCCCATCCACAGCAGACACTTCATGGTCATGTTTCCTGCAAGTGTCTGAATCCGGATCGTGCGTTCATCGTGTTCTTTGACATAGAGTTCCTTCAGCTTTTTGTCGTTCTTCATGGCGCGGCTGTTTCGGATCAGAAAACCCAGCATGGCGGAAAAGATACCGATGCTGGCACCGAAGATATAGCCATGCCATCCGGATGCCCAGTGGCTGTTCCTTACAGCAGGGGAGAAAAAGGGGAACATGCCCAGCTCGCTGCCGGCGGCAAGAACCGCGAACAGAGCCAGAATACCGCAGCAGATGCCCAGGAACAAGTTTTGCAGTTTCAGTTTTTCCTTATAGTGTTCCATAACGTTTCTCCTTAATACTTTTTGCGCAGAATGAGCCAGCAGATCCAGTACAGGACGACCTGTCCGCAGACGAACCAGGCAAAGGGCTGGGCGGTATCATGCTTTCCCAGCAGGGACAGTATGATAACGGCGATACCGGCAATGAGAATGGAGTAGGTGAAAGCCCAGCTTCTGGCCTTTTCGGCCATCATCAGGGTCCGCTCATCGGTTTCCGCCACTTCCTGTCTGCGGATGGCGGCTTCATCCTTTGTGACCTTCCGGTGACGGATGAGGCGGAGAATGCCCATCACAATCAGAGCCATGCCGAAAGAGGCGAAATAGTGGTTCTCGAAATGATTCAGCGCGTCGGCGGCGATCAGGACCAGGCCGATGACAATGTAGGATACAGCGATATACAGCCTTTGTTTCAGCTTCTTTTTAAATTCCATAGTGTTACTCCTCAAATTCAGAGAAATCAAAGACTTCCTCGATGGTCATGCCGAAGAATCTGGCGATCTTCCAGGCCAGAGGCAGGGAAGCGGTGTATTTTCCGACTTCAATGGAGGTGATGGTCTGCCGCGTGGTACCCACGGCTTCGGCCAGTTCCTCCTGGGACAGCTTGCGCATCTTGCGCAGCTCCCGGATTCTTGTTTTCATAGAATCTCTCCTTATGATTCCCACTGTGCGTCCACAGCGGGAAAATGCTAAGTTAACTTTGCATTTACAACATATCATAACTCGATAAAAATGTCAAGTATACTATGCAAAAAATGTACAGCAAACTTTACAAAAAGAAAACACCCGGAAGGATGATCCTTCCGGGTGTTCATGTGTTTGGAATGATTATTCGAAGTCAGCCTCTTCAGCAACGGGCTCAGCTTCAGCAGCCTCGGGAGCGAAATCTTCCTCAGCGGCGGGAACTTCCTCGGCAGCCTCTTCGGCAGCGGGCTCTTCCACAGTGATCTCAACTTCGATCTCTGCATCGTCCTCATCAGCTTCTTCGGTGCACTTGGGGCACTTGGGCAGGTTCTCCAGGGTCTTCTTGCACCATGCGACGATCTGCTCGCCATAGGTGGCAACGATGTAGACAACACCGGCAACGGCAGCCAGAGCGGTCAGGATCTTGATAATGGTGTTTGCAACTTTCATGTCAGGACCTCCAGTTGATTATATTTTTCTGCTGCTTTCAGTATAACCAATTTATGGGGAAAAAGCAATGATAAAATTGTATGTTTTCCGGGGAAATATCAAAGATAGCCGTACATACCCCGGATGCTGACCTCGCCGGCGTTGATGGTTTCCTGTGTTCCGTCGGGATAGGCCACCACCAGAGCCCCCTCATCGTCCACAGAAAGGGCGGTGCCGTGCCGCACATCATCGCCCCGGAGAACAGAGATTTCCTTTCCCAGGGTGACGCAGTCCATCCGGTAGGCATCCAGAATGGCTTCCTTGCCTGTCAGCAAATGGGCATCCATTTGGGCAAGCGCTTCCAGCATGGCAGCAGCCAGCCGGGCAGGGGAGATGTCTGTTCCGCTGACCATGGACACAGAGGCGGCAATTTGGCGGATTTCCTCGGGAAAATCGGCTTCCTGCTGACGGCAGTTGATGCCGATGCCGATGACGGCATAGTCAAGCGTGCCTTTGGGGGTAAATCCCAGTTCTGTCAGGATACCGCCCAGCTTCCGGCGTCCATAGACCAGATCATTGGTCCACTTGATGCCGGGGCGGAATCCGGCGGTTTTTTCCACGGCGTCGCACATGGCCACCGCGGTGGCGCAGGTCAGATGCATCAGCTGCGTGGGCAGACACTCAGGTCTCAGAAGAAGGCTGAGGTAAACCCCCATTCCTTCAGGGGAATGGAAGCTGCGTCCCAGACGGCCGTGTCCGCCTGTCTGCAGACCTGCCAGGACGGCGGTGCCGTGGGGCGCGCCCTGCTTGGCCAGTGCCTTCAGGAAGTCATTGGTAGAGCCGATGGTGGGGAAGTATTCGATCCGGTCACCCCAGGGATAGTCCGGGGAGAGGGAACGGAGAATATCCTGCTTCATATCAGTCGATATCCTTCACGATTTCTTCGGGAGGATTGTCAAGTACTTCGGGATGGGCCAGTAGACGGCGGTAATACTTGAAGAAGGTGGCATAGTAGAAGCCGTCCACGATGCGTTCATCCAGAACGAACTTCACATCGATGTACTTTTTCTGCACCACTTCACCGTCATCGTTGATCTCGTTGGCTCTGCGCTTCATGCCGAAGGCACCAAAGACCGGCAGATTGCCGAAGTCGTACAGATGATGGTAAATGGGAGGGATGCCCAGAGAGCCCATGGAGGTAAAGAACAGGCTTCCGTGGAAGGGGCTCAGCTCCGTCAGGAAGGCAGGCAGCATGCCGAAGTAGTCCAGCAGTTTCAGCAGCCACACGGTGAACTTCAGGACAACACCGGGGATCAGGTTCAGCGCCATGATCAGACCGTCCAGATTGGAGTCCAGCTCCTGGGTGGCCTTGACGCTGCTGACGGCGGCATTGAGCTTGTGATAGACATCCTCCGCGGTGTCCCGGGGATTCAGGTGCACCTTGATGGAGGTATCGGGTGAATCCACGGTCATTTCCTTCTTGATGACCATGCAGTACTGGATGTCCTCACCCCGGGAGTATACCTTCTGACCGTTGATGAACCGGTTCAGCTGGGGATACTTGGCAACGCCCCGGACGTAGGCTGCCAGCAGCACATGGGTGATGCCGAAGTCCTTCAGACCTTCCCGGCGCTTCTGACGGATGTAGCGGTCCACATTGGTGATCTCGAAGGATTCCTCAAACAGATTGGAGCAGATGTTCCGTTCCCACTGGAAGTAGGCGGTGATCTGTGCCATGGGATGCAGGGTGCGGATCTTTCTGCCGTCTTTCCGGTCGCCCCAGGTGGGGTGATATTCCCCGGCGGGATGGACCCGGATGGCCAGCACCAGCACTGCCACACCCAGCAGCATCAGCAGGTCGCCGGCAAAGGGCAGCAGGGCATCGAAGTTACGTGCCAGAATGCCCTCCTTGCAGAAGTAGAGGATAAAGGCCACCGGAGCCGCGGCGATGGGCAGCAGCAGCCAGATGCCATGGGGTCTGTGACCGGCGGTGATGTCTGTGTAGAGAGTGGCGAAGAAGATCAGGGCGATCCAGAACAGACCGGACATCATCCGGCCCTGCACATTGTGGGAGATCCAGATTCCGGAGTAGATGACCATCATCCATACCGGGATGGCGGTCTTATGGAAGTTTTCCTGACCGTCAAAGAGAGCGATGAGCGCGTACAGCGTGGAGGCCGTGACAGGCAGGAGAATTTGGATCCACACGGACTGTGATTCCCCGGACCCTTTCAAACCGGGAAACACGATGCGGGCCACTGCCGAAGCAACCATGCACAGCGCCATCAGGCGTGTCAGCAGATTTTTGGAGCTGACATAAAGATGAATTCTGTTTTTCATAACAATGTAATCATACCAAATTCCGACCGGTTCTGCAAGGAAAATCCGATTATTATCAAATTTTAATTATGAAAGATTGAGAGAAAGAAATTTCATAATTCAGTTCCCGTGATATTGACCTTTCGTATAAAATCTGTTAGTATGTAAAAGATTGAGAAAAGAGAAGGAGGTACGTCTTATGAAGAAAAGCGTACTGCGTGAATATGCGAAGCTGATCGTTCATTCCGGACTGAATGTCCAGAAGGGACAGGAAGTCCTGATCTATGCAGGACTGGATCAGCCTGAATTTGTGAAGATGGTAGTGGAAGAGGCCTACAAGCGCAAGGCCGGCAAGGTCACTGTGGAGTGGAACTATCAGCCTCTGGACAAGATCCATGTCCGTTACCAGAATCTGAAGACTCTGGGCGGCGTGGAAGAGTGGCAGAAGGCTCAGCAGGAGCACTACTGCAATACCGTTCCCTGCCGCTTAAAGCTGCTGAGCGAGGATCCCGATGGCCTGAAGGGTATGAATACCGCCAAGCTGGCCAAGGCCAAGCAGATGCAGTATCCCATCATAAAGCCCTACCGTGACCGCCGCGACAACATGGAGCAGTGGTGCATCGCTGCTGTCCCCGGTGCCGCCTGGGCCAAGAAGATGTTCCCTGACCTGCCCAAGGGCAAGGCCATTGAAAAGCTGTGGGACGTGATCCTGCAGACCTCCCGCGTCTACGGCGATGCGCTGGAAAACTGGAAGGAGCACAATGCGGTTATGCAGGCCAATGCTGACCACATGAACAGCCTGAACATCCGCTCCCTGCACATCACCGCTGCCAACGGCACCGACCTGACTGTGGGCATGATCCCCGAGGCCGAGTGGCGTGCTGCCGGAGATACCAGCCTGAAGGGTATCTTCTTCAACCCCAACATCCCCACCGAGGAAGTGTTCATCTCTCCCATGAAGGGTCAGGCAGAGGGCATTGTCTATTCCTCCAAGCCTCTGAGCTATCAGGGCCAGCTGATCGACAATTTCTGGATCCGCTTCGAAAACGGCAAGGCCGTGGATTCCGGTGCAGAACTGGGCGCTGAGCAGCTGAAGACCATGCTGGAGATGGACGAAGGCTCCTCTATGCTGGGTGAAGTGGCTCTGGTTCCCCAGGCAAGCCCCATCAGCGAGAGCGGCCTGCTGTTCTACAATACCCTGTTCGATGAGAATGCTGCCTGCCATCTGGCTGTGGGCACCGGTTTCCCCGATACCATCAAGGATTTTGAGCACAAGACCCTGGAGGAGTGCCGGGCTCTGGGCATCAACGAGTCCATGATCCATGTGGACTTTATGATCGGCTGCGACACCATGAACATCGATGCCGTCACTGCAGACGGCCGGGAAATCGCCATTTTCCGCAACGGCAACTGGGCTTTCTAAAATAAGTCAAAGTTTTTCAAAAAAATCAAAAATAATGCTTGCATTTTCTGAATGCATGTGTTACTATATCTGGGCGATTGAAAAAATCTACGGGCAATTATGCCCTTTACCTGATACGAAAGAGGTGAACGAAATGAAGGAAGGTATCCATCCCAAGTACGAACAGACCACCATCCGCTGCGCATGCGGCAATGTCTTTACCACTGGTTCTACCAAGAAGGACATTCGTGTGGAAATCTGCTCCAAGTGCCACCCTTTCTATACCGGCAAGCAGAAGCTGGTTGACACCGGTGGACGTGTTGATCGCTTCAACAAGCGCTTCGGCCTGAAGTAAGAAAAC
>JAFZGL010000136.1 GCA_017555395.1 Oscillospiraceae bacterium
CTTGCTTCGGCGCTGCTTTCCTGGAGCTGCACCCCACCAAGTACGGCGAAGAGCTGGTTAAGAAGATGGAAAAGTCCGGCGCCAAGGCTTATCTGGTCAACACCGGCTGGAACGGCACCGGCAAGCGTATCTCCATCAAGGATACCCGCGGCATCATCGACGCCATCCTGGACGGCTCCATCCTGAAGGCTGAGACCAAGACCATCCCCTACTTCAACTTCGAGGTTCCCACCGCTCTGCCCGGTGTCGACACCAACATTCTGGATCCCAGAAACACCTACGCAGATGTTGCTGAGTGGAACACCAAGGCTGAAGACCTGGCTGCCCGCTTCCAGAAGAACTTCGTCAAGTACACCGGCAACGACGAAGGCAAGGCTCTGGTTGCTGCTGGCCCCCAGCTGTAATTTAAGATCCGATCCCAAAAACCGCAGGCTTTTGCCTGCGGTTTTTCTTTGAAAAAATTTCCTGAAAAATTCTGCAGATTTCTCTTGACAAAATGAGATTTCCTGTATATAATAACGAAGCTGTTTCGGGAATCCGAAATCAAGACCAATATGGCGGCATAACTCAGTTGGTAGAGTAGCCGGTTCATACCCGGTATGTCATCTGTTCGAATCAGATTGCCGCTACCAGGCCCGTTGGTCAAGCGGTTAAGACACCGCCCTTTCACGGCGGTAACATGGGTTCGATTCCCGTACGGGTCACCACAAAAAACTCCGATGCTTTTGCATCGGAGTTTTTTGTTATGCTCAGAGGACGGGAATCGAACAATTCAATACAACATGCCGGTGGCATGTTGTTCGCCGGGCAGGGCCCCGGCGACACCATAATGTTTCGATTCCCTACGGGTCACTTGAAAACTGGCTGACCACAATACGGTAACGATTCCCGTACGGGTCAATGCTAATAAGCGAAATGATCGTTTACAGTAGCAGAACCGAACAACAGATGTCATTGCGAGGAGGCCTGATAGGCCGACGTGGCAATCTCCTTCATGTTTCAGAATCTGATGCTTTCATGCTTCTGCGCGGACATTTGATGGGGATTGCCGCGTCGCACTTCGTGCTCCTCGCAATGACATGCGTTTTAATTGCTTCGCCGCTAAACGATCATTTACACAACAAATTATTTTCCATCTCCCTCTTTTCTTTTCCGCTCATTTGTGCTATTATAAAGAAAAACGAACTTTCGTGCGAATTTTCAGGAGGCGGTCTTATGCCCAGAACCAGCAATAAAGCGGAACTGATCATGGATTATGTCAACCAGTTCATCCAGGAGAACGGCTATTCTCCCTCTGTCCGGGAGATCGGTGCGGCAGTGGGTCTGCGTTCCACCGCCTCCGTCAGCTATCATCTTCAGGCGCTGCAGGACAAGGGTCTTTTGCAGTCTCCCGGCGCCAAGGGCCGCAAGCGGGCGTTGGTCACCGGTGCCCGTCCCGGTCAGATCCCCGTCATCGGTGTTGTTACTGCCGGTTATCCCATTCTGGCGGTGGAAAACCAGGAGGGTACCCTGCCCTGGGGAGAGGCGGGCTGTTTTGCCCTGCGGGTCCGGGGTGACAGTATGATCAATGCGGGTATTCTGGATGGCGATAAGGTCATCGTCCGCCCACAGCAGAGTGCCGACAACGGTCAGATCGTGGTGGCGAGAATCGAAGACGAAGCCACCGTCAAACGGCTCTGGCGGAAAAACGGCCAGGTCTGGCTTCTGCCGGAAAACGAAAATTACGAGCCCATCGACGGAACCTACGCCGAGATCATCGGCATCGTCCGGGGTGTTGTCCGGGAATATTAATAGCGTGTCCACGGTACGCGCAAAAAAGTTCTTGACAAACGCACACAACTGGTGTATAAAGAGCATAACATAGTTTGAAACCATTGAGGCGGGAGTAAAGCCGACAGCGCATCCACAGAGAGCACCGCAAAGCTGAGAGCGGAGCGAAAAGCGGATCGGTATAATGGGCCGCCGAGGGCAGGGGGAAATGGGAGACCAGAGTATCTTCTGACGCATTGTCAGCGTTAACGGGCAGCCGGTGTGTTGGCACCGGGCAGAGCGGCCGGATCTTCCGGCAAACAAGGTGGTACCGCAGAAATTGTCTTTTCTGTCCTTGTTCCCTGTTGGGGAACAAGGACTTTTTGCATTTAAGGAGTGTTGATTATGAAGAATCCCGGTAAACGATGGTGATCCTGACCAGATCAGAAATCCATCCACAACCATTGAATATTAAAGGAGTAAGTACTATGAAAAAGCTGATTTGTGTAATCCTGTCCCTGGTTATGATCCTGATGCTCACCGCCTGCGCATCTTCCGACGAAGGCAAGACTCCCACCGGCTGCATCACCTATTCCGTGGCCATCGTCCAGCAGCTGGATCACTCCTCTCTGGATGAGATCCGCACCGCCATCGAAGCCCAGCTGAAGGCTCTGGGAGAGAAGAGCGAGATTCCCGTTGTGTTCAATATTACTTATGAAAACGGCCAGAATGATGCCTCCATGCTGAACCAGATCGGCACTCAGGTGGTCTCCGACGGCGTTGACATGATCATCCCCATCGCCACTCTGGCAGCCCAGTCCATGGTCACCGCCGCTGACGGCACCGACATTCCCGTGGTTTACGCCGCCATCTCCGACCCTGAAGGCGCAGGCCTGACCGACATCCCCACCGTCACCGGTGTCTCCGATGCTCTGAACACCAATTTCATCATGGATATGATGTTCGCCGCCGATCCTTCCATCCAGTCCGTGGGTCTGCTGTACTC
>JAFZGL010000137.1 GCA_017555395.1 Oscillospiraceae bacterium
GTGTACCAAAAAAGCAGATACCCATTTGGGTATCTGCTTTTTTGCTACCCCGAAAGGAAGGGACTCGAATGATTAAATGCAACATGCCGGTGGCATGTTGCGGCCACCAGTTCAAAAACTGGTGGCAACTATAATATAACGAGTCCTGTTGCGGTGCCCGAAAAAATCATCGGGCGTACGCGTTTCCTCGATTTTTCGACCGCGGCCACTCGCTCGCTTCCTTTCTCCCGCCGCAGGCGGCAGTCAGCTCGCTCCCCCTTCCGGTGTACGCCAAGCGGAGCTTGGTAAAGCAACGGACACGGACAAGTAAACCGATACCGATCTCCTTTTGGGGTGCCGCCATCTGCACCGGTTTCGCCCGCCTCTGCTTACTCGTTTCCTTCCTGCCCAAAATTCGCCTCCTCTTTTCGTCTACTATTGTGCCTTGCTGGGTGTATTTACCCGTGCTACAATAGAGGAAAGTTTATGAAGGAGGTACTTCTATGTCTATTCGTGAAATCAGCTTTCCCTCTGCTAACGGCCGGGATACGGTAAAGGCCTGGGCCTATTCCCCTCTGGGCAAACCCCGGGCGGTGATTCAGCTGATCCATGGCTACGGCGAGCATTCCCGCCGGTATCTGCATATGATCGGCGCCTTCAATGCGGCCGGATTTGTGGTGTATGCGGATGACCACATCGGCCACGGTAAGACCGGCTACGATGGCGGCACCCTGGGCGATCCCCATTCCGGCGGCTATATGACCTATGTAAAGGATGAAAAGTCTCTCCATGATATTGCGGTGGCCGACTATCCCGACATCCCCTATTTTGTCTTCGGACACAGCTGGGGTTCCATGCTGGCCCGGTGCTATGCGGCTCATTTCGGCGAGGACATTGTGGGTCTGATGCTCTGCGGCCTGTGCTCCCAGTGGAAAGGCTGTGAGGATGCCTATACCAATCAGGAGTTCATCGATGCGTACAACGCAGACCCCAACCAGCCTGCCGGTGACTGGTTCGGCCGTGTCTTCTCCGGCATGACTGACCGGGTAGAGAATCCCATCTCCGCCGCAGACTGGATCGCCAACGATCCCAGAGTGGTGGCAGATCATGCGGGTGATATGTTCAACACCTTTGACACCACCCTGGAACTTGTGTGGGACTTCGTCCAGCTGTATCACTTCATCGAAAGCGACGAGTGGGCACCCATGGTTCCCAGCCGGATCCCCACCTATCTGATCGCCGGCGACCAGGATCCTTGCGGCAACTACGGCGAAGGCCTGTACCATGTGGCAAATCTGCTGGCACGAACCGGCAACAAGACTGTCACCCGGGCCTATACCGGCTACCGGCATGAGATCCACAATGAGCTCACCATCCGGGACGAGGTGGAGGCTGGCCTCATCGAATTTGTCAATCAGGTTCTTGGATAATACTCACGGGACGGCATCAAAAAAAGATGCCGTCCTGTTCTGTTGACTATTGACTTTAGCACACTAAAGTGATAAACTAATAAAGCGAAGACAAAAAGGAGGGATCCACCGTGCATCTGAAGACAGAGTCCATGGACAGACTGTTTGAAACCATTCTGAATCTGAAAGACAAAGAAGAGTGCCGGGCATATCTGGCGGACCTGTGCACCATCAAGGAACTGCAGGATATGGCACAGCGGCTGGATACCGCTGTTTTGCTGTCCCAGGGCTACAGCTACAAAAAGATCATGGAGCAGGTGGAAGTCAGTACGGCCACCATCGGACGGGTCAGCAAATGTCTGAACTACGGTACCGGCGGCTATCAGGCGGCCATCAGCAGACTGGAAGAACGGGAGGCAGAATGATGCTGGACGAACTGGATCTGAGTATTCCGGAAACCATCATTTTCCGGCTTCGCTCCCTCTACAGCCGGTATGGTTATACCCGGTTCAAGATGAACAAATTCGAGGAATATGACCTCTATGCCAACAATAAGGACTTTCTGATCTCCGACGGTGTTCTTACCTTTACTGACGGCAACGGCAAGCTGATGGCGCTGAAGCCCGATGTGACACTGTCCATCGTGAAGAGCAGCCGGGATGATCAGGACGCTTTGCAGAAGCTTTACTACAATGAAAATGTCTACCGGACATCCAAGGACGGCACCTATCAGGAGATGATGCAGGTGGGTCTGGAGTGCATCGGCAAGGTGGACAGCGGCTGCATCGCCGAGGTGCTTCAGCTGGCGGCGAAGAGCCTGCGGCTGATTTCTTCCGATTGCATTCTGAATATCTCCCATCTGGGTGTGCTGGCGGATCTGATGGATGCCATGAAGATCCCGGAGAACCGCCGGGCAGATCTGCTGAAACGGATCGGAGAAAAGAATCTCCATGAGATCGCATCTCTTTGCCGCGGCTGCGGTGCTGAAGAAGGGTATATTGATATCCTTGGACAGCTGGTTACCCAAAACGGAACGCCGCAGACGGTGCTGCCTAACGTGAAAGAACTGCTGACGGGCGCTGTGGATACCGGCGCTGTGGAGCAGCTGGATGGGATCCTCTCCGGACTGGATCCGGAAGTGGCCGGGATTCTCCGGATGGATTTCTCCGCAGTGGATGATCTGCACTATTATAACGGCATTCTCTTCAAGGGGTTTGTCCAAGGGTTGCCGGGCAGTGTGCTTTCCGGCGGACAGTATGACAATCTGATGCGCAAGATGCACCGGAAGAGCGGTGCCGTTGGTTTCGCGGTGTACGCAGACCAGCTGGAACGGCTGGACGGTCAGAGCGCCGGGGAAGACCGGATGCTGAATGTGGCATTGCCCAAGGGCCGCCTGGGTGAAAAAGTCTACGCTATGTTTGAAAAGGCCGGTTTTGAATGCCCCGCCATCTATGAACCCGGACGGAAGCTGATTTTTGAAAATCCTGAAAAGGGTGTCCGGTATTTCTGGGTGAAGCCCTCGGATGTGGCCATCTATGTGGAGCGGGGTGCCGCGGACATTGGCGTGGCCGGCAAGGATATTCTGCTGGAGTACGGGCCGGACATCTATGAACTGTTGGATTTGAACATCGGAAAATGCCGGATGGCGGTGGCAGCGCCGAAGTCCTTTGCGGATGACCCCGGAAAGACCCTCCGGGTGGCAACCAAGTTTTCCAATATTGCTGCCGGATATTACCGGGGCAAGGGCCGGGATATCGACATCATCCATCTGAACGGTTCCATTGAGATCGCGCCCATTCTGGGACTGTCCGATGTGATCGTGGACATCGTGGAGACCGGAAAGACTCTGCAGGAAAATGATCTGGAAGTCCGGGAGACGGTGGTTCCCATTTCTGCCCGGCTGATTGCCAACAAGGCAGGATACCAGTTCAAGGGAACCCAGATCGATACACTGGTGCGCAGCATGCAGGCGCAGCTGGAGGAATAACAATGATCAAAATCATGAAATACGGCGATGTTCCGGCAGATGAGATTTTTGCCCGGACAGAGCCCGCCGTCAATGTGGAAGATATCGTTGCGGAGATCATCGCCAATGTCCGCAAAAACGGTGATGCTGCCATCTATGAATACTGCAAAAAATTTGACAAGGCAGACCTGACTTGCCTGCAGGTCTCCAAAGAGGAGATCGATGAGGCGGTGGCCGCGGTGGAACCGAAGTTTCTGGAGATCCTTCGGAAAGCCGCCGGGAATATCCGTGCTTTCCACAGCCGTCAGGTGCGAAACAGCTTCGTCATCAGCCAGGAAAACGGCGTGGTGGTGGGGCAGAAGATTATCCCCGTGGACCGGGCGGGACTGTATGTCCCCGGCGGCACCGCTGCCTATCCTTCCACGGTGCTGATGGATTCCATTCCCGCTAAAATCGCCGGTGTCCGGGAAGTGGTCATGGTGACCCCTCCCAACAAGGAAGGAAAGATCAATCCCGTGATCCTGGCAGCAGCCAGTATTGCCGGTGTGGACAGAATCTTTAAGGTGGGCGGCGCCCAGGCGGTGGCAGCCCTGGCCTACGGCACCGAATCCATCCCCAGGGTGGATAAGATCGTGGGTCCCGGCAATGCCTTCGTGGCAGAGGCCAAGAAGCAGGTTTTCGGTCAGGTATCCATTGATATGATCGCAGGCCCCAGTGAGATCCTCATTGTTGCCGACGGCGCTTCCAACCCCCGTCACCTGGCAGCAGACCTGCTCAGTCAGGCAGAGCATGACAAGCTGGCCAGCGCTGTTCTGGTGACTGACAGCGAGGCATTGGCAGCTGCAGTGAGGGAGGAACTGGAAGCTCAGATTCCCCAGCTGGAGCGCGCCGAAATTGCCAGAGCATCCATTGACAATAACGGTAAGATCATCGTGGCGGAGGATCTGATGCAGGCCATTGACATTGCCAATGAGATTGCCCCGGAGCATCTGGAACTGTGCGTGGACAACCCCTTCGACTATCTGGACGCTATCCGTCACGCCGGATCCATCTTCATGGGACGCAACTGTCCCGAGGCGCTGGGTGACTATTTTGCAGGTCCCAATCACACCCTGCCTACCTCCGGCACCGCCAAATTCTCCAGCCCCCTGGGGATGGACGATTTTATCAAAAAGACTCAGTTTACCTACTATACCCGTTCTGCCCTGGAAACTGTGGCAGAGGATGTGGCCTATTTCGCAAGACAGGAAGGCCTGACCGCTCACGCAAAGAGCGCCGTGATCCGTACAGAGGAGTGATATTATGAGCCGGTTTTTCAGCGGAAAATTTGATGCCCTGACCCCCTATACCCCGGGCGAACAGCCCAAGGGACAGACCTTCATCAAACTGAACACCAATGAATCTCCCTTTCCGCCGGCACCCCTGGCCCAGCAGTATGCCAAAAAGGAACTGGATAAGCTGCAGCTTTATTCCGATCCCCAGTGCCGGGATCTGGTGGCCATGGCAGCAGAAAAACTGGGCGTTGGTGAAGATGAGATCCTCTTCACCAACGGCTCCGATGAAGTGCTGAACTTTGCTTTTATGGCGTTCTGCGATGCGGCGCATCCGGTGGTGTTCCCGGATATCACCTACGGATTTTATCCCGTATTTGCTCAGCTGAACGGGATCCCCTACCGGGAGATTCCGCTGCAGGAGGATTTCACCATCCGGGTGGAGGATTATCTGGGACTGAACGAGACCATCGTCATTGCCAACCCCAATGCCCCCACCGGACGGTATTTGCCCCTTTCCGACATTGAGAGGATCGTGGAGAGCAATCCGGAGAGTGTGGTGATCATCGATGAAGCCTACATCGACTTCGGCGGTGAATCCGCCATGAGTCTGATCCCCAAATACGATAACCTCCTGGTGATCCAGACCTTCTCCAAGTCCCGATCCATGGCCGGTGCCCGGCTGGGCTTCGGCGCAGGCAACAAAGACCTGATCCGGGATCTGAACACCATCAAATATTCCACCAATCCCTATAACGTCAACCGCATGACCATGGCGGCAGGTGTCGGTGCCCTGGAAGCAGACGGCTATTTCCAGGTGAACTGCGGCAAGATCATGGAGACCCGGGACTGGACAACAAAGAAACTGGAGGAACTGGGATTTGAAGTGATCCCCTCCATGGCCAATTTTGTGTTTGCCAAACATCCCGATGTCCCCGGTAAGGGTCTGTATCTGGCTCTGCGGGAAAAGGGAATTCTGGTGCGCCACTTCGACAAACCCAGACTGAAAGACTTTAACCGCATCACCATCGGCAGCCGGGAGCAGATGAAAGCGCTGATCCGGGCACTGAAGGAAATTCTGGAGGCAGAGCAATGAGGAAAGCTACCATCAGCCGCAATACAGCGGAAACAAAAATCAATCTGACCTTGGATCTGGACGGCACCGGCAAAAGCGAAATCGCCACCGGTGTGGGATTCCTGGATCACATGCTGACTCTGTTTGCCAAACACGGACGGTTTGATTTGACCGTTTCCTGCCAGGGAGACACCTGGGTGGATGATCACCACACCGCAGAAGATGTGGGCATTGCCCTGGGCCAGGCCTTCAGGGCCGCGCTGGGGGACAAGAAGGGCATCACCCGTTACGGAAATATGATCCTTCCTATGGATGAAGCCCTGATCCTGACAGCTGTGGATCTCTCCGGCCGGGGTTATCTGGGCTATGATCTGCAGATCCCTACCCAGAAAGTGGGAACCTTTGACACGGAACTGGTGGAGGAATTCTGGCTGGGCTTTATCCGCAATGCCGAGTGTGCCCTCCATATCAGAAAGATCACGGGAACCAATTCCCATCACATCATTGAAGGCGCTTTCAAATCCGTCGGCCGTTCCCTCCGGGCGGCAGTTGCCATTGAAGCGGCATATGCTGACGAAATTCCTTCCACGAAGGGTGTGTTATAAATGATCGCCATTGTTGACTACGGCGTAGGCAATCTGTTTTCCCTGAACAGTTCCCTGGAGATGATCGGTGCGGAAAGTGTGGTCACTGCTGATGAAGCGGTGCTGCGCAGCGCCGACAAGATCCTGCTGCCCGGTGTGGGTGCCTTTGAGGATGCCGCCAAAAAGCTGCGGGAAAGCGGCCTTGCGGATCTCATCAAGGAGCTGGCAGCGGAGGGGAAGCCGCTGCTGGGCATCTGTCTTGGTATGCAGATGCTGTTTGAAAGAAGCTATGAATACGGTGAGCATGAGGGACTGGGACTGATCCCGGGCAGTGTGCGGCCCATCCGGGATGTGATTCCCGCTGACTACAAAATTCCCCACATCGGCTGGAATGCCCTCCGCTTCCGGCAGGAAAATCCGTTGTTCAAGTACGTTAAGGAAGGGGACTGCGTCTACTTTGTCCACTCCTTCTATGCGTCCGACTGTGATGAATTTACCGTGGCCACGGCGGAATACGGCGCCGAACTGACGGCAGCTGTGGCGAAGGGGAACGTATATGGCTGCCAGTTCCATCCGGAAAAGAGCGGCAATGTGGGTCTGGCAATTCTGAAGGCCTTCGCGGAACTGTAAGGAGGATATATGGTTATTTATCCTGCAATTGATCTGTTTGACGGGAAAGCAGTTCGCCTCTTCAAGGGCGACTATGCGCAGATGACCGTCTATAATGAAAATCCCGTATCGGTTGCGCTGGATTTTAAGGCACAGGGTGCCACCCATATCCATCTGGTGGATCTGGAAGGCGCCAAGTCCGGCACTACACCCAATCTGGAAACCGTCTGCGCCATCAAGGCAGCCACCGGCCTCTTCTGCGAGATCGGCGGCGGCGTGCGGAGCATGGAAGTGGTGCGGTGCTATCTGGAAGCCGGTATTGACCGGGTGATCCTGGGTACGGCAGCAGTAACCGATGAAGACTTCCTGCGCTCTGCGGTGGAAACCTACGGCGAAAAAATCGCGGTGGGCATCGACATCCGGGATGGTTTTGTGGCCATCAA
>JAFZGL010000138.1 GCA_017555395.1 Oscillospiraceae bacterium
GACACCGCATCTCATACCGTCGGTCAGGCCGGGCTCGGTGCAGGTGGCGGGGTAGCCGGGGAAGACAGTGGGGAAGTGATTGTCAGGACCGACTTCGATGTGGGAACGGTAGGTTTCCACACCGCAAACGGTGCAGTAGCAGACGGCATCATAATAGCCGCCCTCGGTGCAGGTGGAAGGCTTTTCGTTCTCGACAACGATGGGGCCGTCGTTGTGGCCCAGGGCCTCGGTCTCGTCGGCGATGTAGCTGTCGCCGCAGGCGCAGGTGTAGGTGGTGTAGCCGCCCTCGGTGCAGGTGGGAGCGGTGACAACAGCCTCGTAGACATGCTCATGCTCGGGAGCGAAGTAGGCCACGTCGAACTCGGAGACGGCGACCCAGCCGTCGTTGGACTGCTCGGCCACGAACTTCACGAAGCGAACGGGCTGGGCATCAAAGTCCATGTCCTTCTTGTCTCCGTTGGCCTCGAAGGTGGCATGCTCGGCAACCAGGATCCACTCGGCCTCCTCGGTCTCCTTGACATACAGGCTGGCCTGGGTGACCTGGCCGCTGGCGTTGCCCACACGGGGGGTGAAGGAGAACTGGTTGATGGTGTAGACAGCGCCGAAGTCGATGACACCGGCGAAGGTGTTGGAGCCGTTGAGCTTGTCGGAAGCGCCCTGCCAGTTGGAGTGCCAGATGGTGGCAGGATTGCTGTCGAAGGCGTACTCAAACAGGCCTTCCTTCCAGTCGTAGCTGGTCTCGGTGTCAACAGAGACCTTGGACCAGAAGCCGCGCAGCTTGCCGAAGGGGTCGATCTCCTCGGCTGCGACCTCGACGACGCTGTACAGGTCAAACTTGGTGCCGTCGCCGGACCAGCCGCCGATGCAGGAGTTGTAGCCGCCCAGGTTGTTGCAGTACTCGTTGGACTCCAGGCTCTTGATGGTCCAGCCCTGGCCCTCCTGGTAGACCAGCTCAAAAACATGACCGTTCTCGTCCAGGGAACCGGCGTTTCTGCTGATGGCCAGATAACCGTTGGCGTTCTTCAGCTTGAAGCCGCCCTCGGCGCTCTCCAGGGTCCAGAGGTTGGTGGCATCGGCGCATACGCCGAAGTCGGACAGGAGCATCGTGTGATGGCCCCAGTCGGTGCGGCCGTCGCCGTTGGTCAGGGCCTTCGTGGTGCCTGCCAGAGCGATGACATAGGTGGCGTTTTCTTCCACAGAAGTGACCTGCTCGGAGATCATCTGCAGGGTGGCATCCTCTGCGTGGACATGGGACATGGGCATCAGACCGATGACCATGACCAGTGCCAGCAGAAGGCTCAGAAACCGCTTGGAATTGTGTTTCATTTGTTGCATACTTCCTTTCGCTTTTTTGTGTTTCCTCAGGGAACTTGCCCGGTGCCTCGTCCCTGAGGTGTGGACGAGGGCCGGAAAAGAACAGACTGCACCATCTACTCTATATTATATAGTGTATAATACGATTGCACCCAAAGTCAACCTTATTTTCCCAGTTGACATATAGAATTTGCACAAAAATGCCGGGTTTTCATGTCGCAGGTGAAAGGGGTTCTGCCCTGCTTTGCAGATGGCTTCCGGGTAGCCGGAGGCATCCGTGGCTGACCCGAATGCCAAAACCCACACCATCCGTCTGAAGAGCGGCGCGAACGGCTTTTCCGAGCTGCTGGACGGAACCGAAACCGGACTGGTGACCTATCTGGGTCTGAACATCTATGGCTTCATCATGCCCGACAATGATGTCTCCATTGATATCCGCTATGTGGCCACCCGGGGCAAAAAGCACAAGGTAGAACTTGTCGGCGGTAAAGGAGGAACGTCCAGCCTGTACAGCTACAGTGCGACGGAATCGGAGCGTGTCTTCCTGTCCGTCCTGCCCGATGACCAGTCGCTGTTCCGGCCTGATGAGGATGTGCATCTGCGGATGCTGTTCCTGCGGAAGAAGAATCCCTTCCTGGATGTGAACGAGACACAATTTATCTACACCCCCGTCCTCTGGGCGGTGGAGAGTTGTATCCGTGACTTCTGGCCCAGTGGCATCAGAGGCATGGGCCTTGCCTATCAGGGCATCGACGAAGACGGCAATCACGTCTTCTACATCCACCGCTGATCCATAACAAAAGCCCCCGAACCATTACTTTATTCTCGCTTTCTTTTGGTTCTCAGAAAAAAAGTGCAAAAAACCAGAAAATCCTCCGATGAAAGTTCTTGTTCTCTGTACAATTCGATTTTTCTATAGGATTATGGAACAACGGAAAATGCCTGATAAAGTTAGGGGAATATGGGGCATTGCAATCCGGCAGCGCGTACAGGAAAAGCAGATCTGCGACCGTTGGACGAAAAAAGGCGGGAGAGGGTGATTCTCTCCCGCTGTTTCGGATATTACTGCTTCTGGCTGACCACGATCTGGTTGAAGGGAATCTCGATGCCGTGCTTGTCGCACATGAGCTTCAGCTCCCGGTTCAGGGCCCGGAAGGCGGCATAGAAATTCGCCTCGGTGGCCTTGACGATGAAGCGCAGGACCACGGCGGAATCGCCCATGGCCTGGACGCCCTTGTACTGGGGGCACTCCAGGAACACATCCGGATGCCGCTCGAACATGCCGGGCAGCTCGGCGGCGATGATGGCCTCCACCTGCCGGATGTCGCACTCGTAGGCGATGCTGAGGTCGGATACCGCCACGGAATCGGCACGGGAGCGGTTCTGGATGTTGCGGATGTCGGAGTTGTTGACGATCTTGACATTGCCGCCGTCATCCATGATCCGGGTGGTGCGGATGCCGATGTTCTGGACGGTGCCGCGGAATTCGTCCAGGACCACGATATCGCCCACATGATACTGGCCCTCGAAGATGATGAACACGCCGGTGATGGCATCCTCGATCAGGCTCTGGGCGCCGAAGCCGATGATCAGGGAAGCGATGCCCAGGGAGGCGAAGATGCCCACCAGGTCAACGCCCAGGACGCTCAAGGCCCAGACCAGACCAACGATGGCGCAGATGAACTTGGTCAGGCTGATAAACAGGCCTGCCATGGAACGGGTGTGTCGGCTCTTTTTGGCCATCAGCTCCAGGACGGCGCAGATGACGATGCAGACCAGCCACACGAAGACCACCACAGCGGCGGCGGAGATGACCTGGGCAATGGATGCGGCGTCGCCGCTGAACAGACCGCCAAAGGTCTGGGCCAGCTGGGCACTGACAGCTGCCCGGCTGCTCTCGCCCAGCAGGGGATTCCAGCCGGGATTCACCAGCAGAATGAGTGCCAGGATCAGCACCAGGGGCAGTCCGATTTTCTTGAAGTTTTTCATAGGATGTTACCTCCGAATTTGGTTTAGCCGCCTTCCGAATAGATCCGGGTGCAGCGGTTGGTGCTTGTAGGGGTGATGGCCCGGTCGCCGGAGTCCTCCCAGAGCCAGTCGGCGACCAGCTCGGCGGTGCAGGTCTGACCGTACCGGACTGCGGCCTGGCTGACGGTGACGGAAATGCTGCCGCCGTCATCCCAGTTGACGGCCACCTGCCCGGTGGCATCCGTCTCGCCGGGAGCCAGGGAGATCACAGAGCCGTCTGCCAGGGTGACTTTCACCCGGAGCGATGCGCCCCATCTGGGATAATCGGCGGCACCGTGGAAGACAAAGCGGTCCGAAACATCGGTAAAGCCGGTGCCGTCGGCGTTGGGGATGGCAGTGAGGGGTTCATAGGTCGCATTGGTTACAAAGATGCTCTCACAGCCGGTATAGATGCGATGGGCGTTTTGCTCTTCTGTCCAGACCCAATAGGTGTCAATGTTGGGGCTGGACCAGGTTTCAGCGGTCATGCGGCCCGTGACCTTCACCAGATTTCCGTCGACGGTCACATTGTCAACTCCCACATCCCAGCGGTCAGATGTAGCAACGACGAACTCCACGCTACCGGGGAAGGGGTTGCCGCCCAGGAAAGCGTAGAACACATAGTCATAGACATACACGCCGTTCTCCTTGCGCATGGTTCCGGAAAGATTATTGAAGTAGCCGACGGGCGGCTCGATGGAACCCTGCAGCTCGGAGGTTTGTTCCGTGCCGCTGCTGTCGATCCAGGTCAGAACGATACGCCAGCGGTGGCCGGTCCCCTCATAGGGAACGCCGGTCTCCTCATCCAGGGAATAACGGACCCGGAGCGCACCCTGCGCATCAATGGTCAGATCGGTGACTGTGGCGATCAGATTTTCGCCGTAGTTTTCATTCCATCGCCAGCCGTACTTTTCCATATAAAGCTCCGCCCGGACGGGGGTGCCGCCGTTGAGGTTGGCGAATTTCGCCGCCACATCGTATGCGTAGTTGGGGCCGGTCGAATAGGCGATGTTCTCAAACAGCAGCTCGGACACATCGGGGATCCGGTAAGGCTTTGCGACCTCCATGCTCTGGGCCATTGGCTCGCGCTCCAGGGACCAATGGAGGTAGGCCGCTGCCTGGGCGGTCAGCTCCAGGCCGGGACGGTCGATGGTCAGGCTGTCGCTCTGGTAGAAGGCAGAGGCTGCATTGGAATAAATGTAGCTGCGGCCCATTTCCACCGTACTGTCGCCGGATGCGCCGTAGGCATCGGGGGAGAGGACCAGCTCCAGGGTGACCTGGCCCACACTGGGCATGGTCAGGCTGCCGCTCATGTCATACAGAACGGTACCGCCCTCTTGGGCCGTTACGGTCATGTCCAGCCCGGTGAGCTTGGGGGTGGTGACGGTCTGGGTGCTGATGGCTCTGCCGCCGTCGTCACAGATCAGCTCCACCTTGGAGGTGGCAGAGCCGCCGGGGCTGATGGCCCGGCCGGTGAAGGTGACGGTCAGGGTGCCGTCGTTCCACCGGGTGGTATGGCTGCTCACTTCGCTGCCGGACTGAAGTACCCGGACGGTATGGTCGCCCTCGGGGACATCGGCAAAGGTGTGGACCTCGGTGCATCGGTAGCCGACCATGTCATCGGCGTCTCCGAACACGGCGAAGGCCTCGGTAACCTCCACAGCCAGCGGCACCGGCTCGGAAACCGGCTCCGTGGGGACGGTGGGATCCGTGGGCGGTGTCGTGGGTACAGTAGGCACCGTCGTCGGCGGAGGATCCGTGGGCTTGGTGGGCGGTGCAGTGGGCTCGGTGGGTTTGTTGGGCGGGGTGGTCGGTTTCGTGGGAGGCTGCGTGGGTTTGGTAGGCTCCGGAGCAGGTTTTGTGGGGGCCGGGGGATCGGGCTGCTTCGGCGGCTCCGTGGGAACGGTGACAGGCTCCGTTGGGGCAGTCGGTTCCGTGGGCAGGGTGGTCTCTGGCGGCGGTTCCACAGTGGGCTCCGTGGGGGTGGGCGGTTCCGTGGGAACGGTGGGGACCGTAGGAATCGTGGTCTCCTCCGGCTCTGCCAGGGTCCGGAACCGGAAGTCGGCGGCCCACTGAAGGCCATCTTCCGTCTCCAGATAATAGTCGATGGCGTAATCGGTATCCGCCGTCAGCTCCGTGAAGTGCAGCTCCTGCCGGTCGGATTCCAGATAGCCCCAGGCCACCGTATTTTGCGGCTCGTCATCGGGACTGAGAATGTAGAGAATGGGGGTGTCCTTCGGGCGGTTCTTTACCTCGGCACGAATGGTGGCATCATACACGCCGATGTGCAGAGCCGTGGACAGAATGGCCAGCGGCAGCAGCAGGATCACCAACGCCAGCACGGTGGCCGCGGCTCCTACCAATCCAAGGCCGTTTTGCATATGGATCGGCGGAATATCGATGGCCTTGTAATTCAGGGGGCCGGATCTGCGGCAGTACTCCCGGTCTTCCTGGTGGTACTCCACATATTGATGCTTGTCATTGGTCGCCATCTTCGGCCATCACGCTCCTTTCTTTCGCAATATGGTGCATGGAAAACAATTACATCCTAACATAGCTTCCCTCGTTTTGCAACAAAAAACGGCCCTTCGGATCATACCGCAGAGCCATAAAGAACGCGTTACAAGTTCAGAAAAACTGAAATATTCGGGAGCAAAGAACGCTGAACAAAGAAAAACCACCGTATTATCTTGAAATACGGTGGTTTCTATGGTTTCGGACGAAGGCATCGAATTTATGCTCTCTGGGTAGCGAGTTGACATAACACTTTTTGGGTGTTCGGAAAAACGCACTAAAACGACATAAATATGAGTGTTTACGAAGATGAAAAATAGGAGTTTCTGAACGTATCTGATCCTGAAGGCCTGCGTTGGGGTCAAAGTGGGGTCAGATTTTTGGGGAAAATGAGATGATAGTCGAAAATGGATCGTCCAAAAACGATTATTTTGCGAACGAGATATCTGGATTTCTGCAACATATCTTTCTTGATGGCATCTTCCATCTGAAGAATTGCAGATTCCTTCAACCAGTACAGCATATCTGGTTTGAAAATCGCCCGGAAGGGGAGGCAATACTGCTTTCCGTTGTGATAGAAGACGGTTGCAACTTTGCCACCGCTGTAAATCCACTGGCCGACGGTCTGGTATTTGTCACAGTAGAACCGTTGGCTTTGGATGGTATCAATATCCACGGTGTTGCCTGGGAGCAGAGGTGCACCGGGGAAGTCCTCCGGAACCAGAAGCTTCTGGGATATATGCTCATTGATTAGGGGTTCCGTAAAAATCATGGGTGATTCCTCTTTTGTTGCTAAACTCTAATTCGGGATTATAATGGGTATAACATGTCACATTATTATACAATATGGAGAAGGAGAAAGCAAGACGGAAGGGAATCAGGAACTTGTGGCAGCAGTGGCGATGTGCTATAATGAAACTATCTGTACAAGATGGGGGAAGTGCCAAATGCCCAACGGACGAAAAATCTTTGACATTACATACTACCTGGTTAAACGAAAAAATGCGCTGAATTGTACCCATTGCGGAAAGCGGCTTCCGGCAGGTACGGAGCTTTATGCAAAGGAATCGAGGAACGGGCGGTTGGTGGTATGTCGGGAATGTGTTATGCGGCTCTCTGATCAATACCAGAACGAAACATATGGGAGAATCCCGTTTCCGAAAGATGAACCGCTGTATGTGGGATTGGTGGGACATTTCTGCGTTGATCGGGAGGGAAAAATGCTTCCGGTGACGGCGATTTTCCGAAGAAAGAAACAGAAAGCAGTTGTACCAGTGTTCCATTGCAGGAAATGTGGACGGTATTTTATCAGCACCCCGGAATACCAAAAGTATTGCATCATCCTCTCTGAGTATCATCTTCACCATACGCTGTCCGACAAGCCGTTTCCAAGATGCGCAGCGGCAGGGGGGAGAATAAAGGAAGAAAAGCGAGAAAAAGAGTATCCTGAATCTGTGGTGTGGTCTTACAAACACCCCAGTCAGGGCGGAGGATGTTCGGGAAAATGAGATTAATTTTGGACCTCCGGGTTTGTTGGGGTCAAAATTTAGGGGTCAAATTGGGGTATAGGTAAAAGTTTGGAAAATTTACAAAAAACGCGTGAAAATAGGAAAAACAGGAGTGGTATGTTAGAATATCACTCCTGTTTGAGATTTTGGGCATAATTTACAACTGGGGTCAAATTGGGGTCAAAACGGATGGGATTTCCGAAAGCAACGAACTTTAGACAAAGAAAAACCACCGTATTTGCTTGAAATACGGTGGTTTTTATGGTTGCGGAGGCAGGACTCGAACCTACGACCTCCGGGTTATGAGGCGCTTAGAGCCAGTTTTGACCGTCCTAAACCCCTTGAAATGTGGTGAATTAGTACAGGTTTTTACCGTGTTTTATGGGTAAATCCGAACAATTATCCTGTACTATCACAATCGTGGATACTCACGTATGCACGTTTTTTGACGGTGTGTTAGAAGAAATGTTAGAAAGAAATTTCGGCGTCCGCTACAGAAAGACACCAAAAAATGAATATTAACCACAGAAAAAGTCGGTATATGGTGTGAAATAATAGAAATAATTGAACAAATAATCGCAGTCTACAAATGACGCACATAGGGTGCTTTGCACGTTTGTTAGAAAGAATAGGTGGTAGCCCTATGGTTAATTATTATTTTCAAGTTTCAGGTATACTTCTTGTTTATCTAAAGTGTGGATGTTCTCATAACTGATATTTTTATTTTGATTGAAATAATCCCATCATAGCGAGCCATAATAATGCGCTCAACCTCGTTCTGTGTTCTTCTTTCGTAAGCGCCACTTTCTTCATTATAGATAAATACTTCTTGTTTATGCGTAAACATGGGGATGTTGGTGCTGAAATCGCGCATGATGTCATATGCGCTTGCCTTAACACCCTTTTTCTTCGCTGTTTTTTGACTCGTGTATGGAGTGAGCGTTTGAAGTGCATTGGGGATAAATCCAGGCTGAGTTATCCTGCCAGCGGGCTGGTGAAACTGGTTTCCATTCTGAAAATGATTCGGAAAAGCATTGACATCCCTCTGAATAGCAGGGGGAGCACCGCCGGTTTGCTGCATCTGTGCCCAATAATCAGCATACGGATTAACAAACTGTTGCTGATATGCGGGAGGTTGATTTTCGATACCGGGGGGTACCGGGTTCATGGCAGGTGCATAGCTTACGGCAGACAGCTGCAGAAGGCTGGTGAGGATGATGGGAATGGTATAGAGAATGATGTTGACAAACAGAGGCCCTTCCAGCATGCTTTGGTTTTGTCGTTTCATAAGCGCACCCTCCTGTGGTATTGCAATAGATCCATTATAGAACTTTTGCGGAAAAGTCCAAGTGCATGGGGAAAGTTCCTTGTGTCCGACGGTCAGGAACCGGCAAAACAAAGCGTGAACATCAAATTGATTTTCCGGTGGGGGCAAATGGACATATGCAAAGTCATTGCTGAAGGGGAGATGCTCCAGCATGGCCATGAGCGGAAGACCGTTCACCGGACTGCTGATTGCCAATAACCAGTCACCCCAGAGCATCCAGATCCTTCGAAAGAAATATCAGGATCTTTATATAAAGCTTTCCCCGTACCAGAAGGTGCAGTCCGCTGTTGACATGATTAACAGCGAGCGACGACTACTTGGTGGACATGGAGGAACCGGGGAAGCGGTTGGTTCGAAACTGAAAAAGCATTGGTAGCTGTCGATTTCAACAGCTGCCTATATTCTTTGAATATACTCCAAAAATCAAAACGGACTTGCGCAGAGATGGGTGAGCTTCCTGGCGGACAAGATCGTGCCCATCTCTTTTTTGCATCAAATGGCTTCCGAATCTTTTATGTAAGCGGATGCTATGCTGTTGATCATGTTCTCTTTTGCGATTCCAGCTGAAAATATAACATAAAAATGAATGCATCCCGTTTTTTCGTTCAGTCCAAAAGATAAAAACATCGATGCAAACCAGGTTGACGGCATGGTTCAGGAAACATATAATGGACGAAGGAAGGAGGTGATTCCGGATGAACAAAAAGATCCCGTTGAAAATGGCTGTTGCGGAGACTATGCATAATGCAAATGCAGCTCTGGGTGCGCCGTTGACGGTGGTGCGGTCGGATGATGTGGCCGCAACGGAAAGACTGTGTATGGAGCTGCGGGGATTTTGCGATCAGTATGCAGGTGATCGCGATAAAAGCCGCAGAGCCTATCTCCGCAAATGGATACAGGGATATGATTCTGATCCATGCCAGAAGTATTGCCAGCTGCCGGAATGGGCAGACCAGGTGGTCCGAGGCAGCAGGAATGAGCGCAAGTCTAACGCAGAGGCAGAGCCGGAGGACGGGAAGGAAACATGGGAGAAGGACCGGTATGTGGGAAAAACAGATTTCTCCAGATTCCTGGCCGATGTGACACAGGTTTCCGTTTCGTCTTTCGAGAACAGTCTGTATGACAGAAGCTGTCGCCCCAATGCCAGTACCGTTAACAAGCTTTATGAGAAGATGCAAATACATATTGCGGATCTGCGGCGGAAAAAGAGATCTTTTTACTGGGAATTCGGGAGAAATCCTGTTGGCAGCGAAGAGGATAGCCGCAGGGATTTGATGGACCGGGTCAAGGCAGTATATGATGCAACAGACGATGGCGAATGTATGACGATCCTGGGGCTTTCGGCGGAAACGATCGACAACCTGCACAGGGGCCGTGATGTGGATGTGAGCACGGTTTACCGATTTCTCATCGTGCTGTGCAGCAGAGGAGCATCCCGGGAGCAGGAGCGGGTCTTTCATGCATTCGGGTATCATCCGCTGCAGGACAATGCGGCAGACAGGATCGGTGTGATCTGTGCAGATCATTATCCGCGTATGATCGGGGGTCTGGTGAGCCGCATGAACTGCGCGGAGCTTGAAGCAGCCGCAGCCTTCTGGGGGATCCTGAAGGGACAGCTGCGGGATCTGGATCAGAGAAAGAACAAAAATCCGGATCTGCCAAAGCTGTACGGGATCTTCTTTCCGGTGGCCAACAAGGAAGTGGCTGAGATCCCGCTTAAGAAACAGTTTGGGGAAGGGTGATGAGCATGGGACGAAAGGAGCAACTGAAATACATCGATGAGCTGATGTCTCAGCCTGAGATACTGGAGCTGGCCCGGGAAGTGCGGGATGGCGAGAGAGAAATCGAAGTGCTGCTGCAGGAACTGTATCGGCAGGGCTTTTCGGAAGTGCCTGTGCTGGAGGACGCGGAAAAACTATTTTCGGAGTATGTGCTGACGGCACAGAGGATCTTCTCTGAGGAACTGGCATCTTACCGGAAAGATAAAAAGGGATGGATCGCAAACGAGTTGCAGGAAGCAGAGGATCCGGACCAGTACGTCTGCGCCCTTGGACTCCTGGCTGCAGAGCTGCATGGAACCGAATCCCAGAAAGTAATGGCCCGGCAATTTTTTTCGGGTGATATAGACGATGGCAACGGCATAGAGCGGGCCTTTTCCGGGGTGGCGCAGTCGTTGGCTGCTGCACAGATGGTATCCCTGGCGGCCAATCCTTTTATAGGGACAGAATTGATGGTAAAGAGAGTGTTTGATACGGTTTCCGGTGTTCTTGAAAAGGGCCATGCCGAATGGAAGGCTTCCGTCGGTGTGGTGCAGATCCTGTCGGGAATGGGGATGGCTGCCCTGTTTCCGGGAGGTTGGGCGGCGGCACTGCCGCAGGAGTCCGTGGAGCGGGTGTCAGCCATTGTGACCATGATCAGCTATATCGCCATCAAGCGGGAGTATCTGCCGGGCATTCACCCGGAGGTGTCCTTTGGTGCGGTTTGTGTTTTGAGCCTGGGCCTGACGGGGGTGCTGTGCGGCGGAGAAGATGCACAGGACGCTGCTTTTGTCAGTGCCGCTTTGGCGGTTCGGTGGATGTGTGTCCAAACATGGAGCGTTATGAGCGGTTGCGTGCAGTCCCTCCCCAAACTGAGCGCTCAGGTGATCGGTGAGCTTCTGAAACCGGCGATTCAAACGGTGGCACCGGGCTGTGCGATCCGCTGGAAGCGGATGCCTGAGCCGAAGAAGGATTTCCAGCCTTTGGCGCTTCTGATGAAACCGCGCATATCCAAAGAGGAGCTGCAGCAGGAGGTGCTGCAGGGGCTGCTGAACAAACAACAGAAAGCAAAGGCGGAGCGGGAGAAGAAACAAAAAATGAAACGATCCTGGAATGATCCGGGTGCAAAATAAATACCGCGAATGAAACCGGCATTTCCCAACAAACAGAGGGGAATAACCAGGTGTTTTTCGATATTTCATGCTTTAGAGAGGCCATTTCCACTTTTGGAAATGGCCTTTTTCTTCTATTTTACTTACATCGACTTTGGGATAAGGCACGGATATAATATCATCAAGCAGGGAGGACATGATGAATATCCAACCAAAATCGCGAAAGGAGCAATACAAATGAATGAGAATGTTGTAAATGCCGTTTGCCTTACTGGTCTGGCTGGAGTGGGCGGTTATATGGGTTACTTGTACGCGGGTCTGTTTGCTGTAAATCCGGTGGCCGGTATCCTCGTTGGTGCCATGGCATTTCCCGGCCTGGTTTTATCTGCTGCGATGGATGGTAAGGAGGGAGAATGATGGACGAGGCAAAGGGTATTCTGACGATCTGCGCCGGTGGTGCTGCCGGTACTGCAGCTGCAATCGCTGGCAGCGTTCTGGCTGGCCTGGCTGCACCCATTGCCATCGGGCTGGGCCTTGCGGTGGCATGCGGCAGCGTGGTGGTTGCCGCAGCAATGGATGAATGACCATATAAAAGCGGAAGGCTGTGTGGTTTTGAAACCACACAGCCTTCCATGACAAACCCAAATGAAAGGAGAATAAAAATGGAACGAAACCGGTTCCTGCAAATGGAGCAGGAATTTTCCCGGGAACTTTTGAAGAACTGGAAGCCCATCGTAGAGGAGAAGCAGGTTCTTTACGCATCGGCTGAGGTCCTGCTGGGCCGGGTGCTGCTGAATAATCTGATCAATCTGCCCGTGGATCACCCGTTCCGCCGGAAGATGGAAGAAGAGGGCATCACCACCGGGATGCTGGCACAGATGGAGGAGCAGGAGGCAGATGCTGCCATGGGAAACGGCGGCCTGGGCCGTCTTGCTGCCTGCATCCTCGAATCCGCCGCCAATCGCGGTGTCCCCTTCTGCCTGAGTACCATCCGCTACACAGAGGGCCTGTTCAGACAGGACATCCGGGATGGCCGGCAGGTCGGATACCCTGATCTGTGGCTGGAACCCGATGGTTCCCATCCTATGGGACTGTCCTGTCCCGGTGAGTGGAACCAGCGGGTGTACTTCCGCCACAGTAGCGACAATTGGGTGGAAGTGGAAATGATCCCCACGATTTTTCCCCAGATCGGCACGAACGGTCATGTGGGTGTGGTCCTGGCCTGGAAGGTAGGCCGGGTCAGAGTACAGCATGACACGGATCTGAGCCGCTACCGCAGCATTGACAAGCGGCTCTACGGCAAGGACTCTGATGAAGAAGGCAAGATGCTGCGTATCTGTCAGTTCTATGCCCTGAGCGCCGCCACCGTGGGCTGGATGCTCCACCACTGTAATGAAAACGGGATTCCCGTCACCGAGATCCCCGAGCGGTTCTGCCTGCACATCAATGACACACACTGCGCCTTCATGATCCCCGAATTGATGCGCCGTCTTTTGGACGAGTATCATTTGTCCTGGGAGAAGGCTGAGAAGATCGTGAAAAAGACCTTTGTTTACACCAACCACACCATCCTGGCAGAGGCATTGGAAAAGTGGCCCGTGTGGATGATCGGTAAGCTGATGCCCCGCATCTGTGAGCTGATGTTTGCCTTCAACTCCAGCGCTGAGGGCTACTACCGCAGACGATGCCCCGGTATTCCCGATTCTGATGTCGAAAAAATGCAGATTGTCAGGGAGGAACAGGTCCACATGGCGCATCTGGCGATCATCAACGGCAGCGGCGTCAACGGTGTTGCAAAGATCCACACCCGGATCCTTTGCGAACGGGAGCTGAAGCCCTTCTACTACCAGGAACCCCATAAGTTCCACAATGTTACCAACGGTGTCTCCCAGCGGCTGTTCCTTGCTGCAGCCAATCCCAGCCTGGCAAAGCTGCTGGATCAGTGCATCGGCACCGGCTGGAGAACGGATATGTCCCAGATCAGCAGATTGCTGCCCTACGTCACGGACCCTGAGATCCAGCGTCAGTTTATGCAGATCCGGCGGGACTGCAAGGCCGAGCTGGCCCGTTTCCTGGCGGAGCAGGAAAATGTCGAGATCTCCCCCGACTTCATCTTCGATATTCAGATCAAGCGGTTCCATATGTATAAAAGACAGCTGATGAACTGCCTGCGTATCCTGGATCTGTACTTCCGGATGAAGGAAGATCCCAATTTTGAGATGGCACCCGTGGCATTCATTTTCGGCGGCAAGGCCGCACCCGGTTACAGGGAGGCGGAGCTGGTGATCGAGCTGATCGATGCCATCGCCCGGATGGTCAACAACGATGACGATGTCCGGGGCAAGATGCTGGTTTGCTTTGTGAGAGACTACAATGTTTCCAAGGCCCTGAAAATTTTCCCCGCGACGGATATCTCCGAGCAGATCTCCACCGCTTCCAAGGAAGCGAGCGGAACAGGCTGCTTTAAGGGGCAGATGAACGGTGCACTCCTGCTGGGCACGATGGACGGCGCCAATGTGGAGATCCGGGAAGCCGCAGGTGAGGATAGTATGTTCGTCTTTGGCATGAGTGCTGATGAGATCATGGCCTACGAGAAGGGCCGTGGCTACGACCCCATGAAGCTGTATCAGACGCAGCCGCGTATTCGGCGGGCAGTCGATGCGCTGGTGGATGGTACACTGGTGCGGAAGGATCCTCCCCAGAACGAATATGCTCGTTTTGATGAGCTGCGGGATGCGCTGCTCCGGGGTGACAGCTTCTTTGTGCTGGGAGATCTGATGAGCTATATCGCTGCTTCAGACAATGCCAACCGCCTCTATCGTGAGGATCCCGTCCTGTGGGCAGAGAAGAGCCTGCGTAACATCGCTTGCTCCGGACACTTTTCCTCTGACCGCATGGTGGACGACTATGTCCGCGATGTCTGGAAGCTGAAATAATTGCAAGGGCCGGGCAACAACGCATGGAAGTGCGGTTGTTGCCCGGTTTTTTGCATTTTCATAAGTAAATGTTGCAGAAAAAAGTTGCATTCCGAATAGGAATATAATAAAATAATATAAAATGTAATTGTGTAATGGTGAGAACTGAGGCGCGAAAAATGAAAAAACTTGAGAAGCGTTGTGCCGATGCACAGAACCGGGAGATGACGGCGGTTTTCAGGCGGGAGCTGCAGCTGTGGCGGGCTGCCCGGAAACGGCATGTGCCGGCCTGGAAGCAGGAGCTGGAGAAGCGAGTCCCGGAAAAAATTCGTACAGGTCTGGAACAGGCCTTTTGCAGGGGCTTTGACCTGGTATTCCGCCAGGGGCGGGAGATCATTGAGAAGAGTTATTCCAGAGAATCGATCCTGGCGGATCATGCCATACGGGACTATGCCTTCCGGCTGAAGGGTGAGCGAAAGCAATTGAAGCAGATCCGCAGGATCGCGGGGCTGTCCGGTCTGCGGAATCTGGCGATGACAGGTGTTGAGGGAGTTGGTTTGGGCGCGCTGGGCATCGGAATGCCGGATGTGATCCTGTTCCTGGGGCTTCTGCTCAGAGGAATTTACGAAACAGCCCTGACCTATGGTTTTGAATATGAGTCCCCGAAGGAGCAGCTTTTGATCCTGAAGATGATGGAAACGGCCATGAGCTGCGGAGAAAACTGGGAGCGGGGCAATGAAGAAGTGGACCAGATGCTCCAGCTGGAAACGGTGGATATCACGACGGAAGATCTGCAGGAGCAGATCCGCCGGACGGCATCGGCTTTTTCGATGGAGCTGCTGCTTCTGAAGTTTATTCAGGGATTCCCTGTGGCGGGGATCCTGGGCGGCGCGGGCAACCCGGTGTACTACCACCGGATCATGCAGTATGTGCAGCTGAAATACAGAAAACGATATCTGCTGAAAATCAGAACGAACGGGGGCTTGACAACGGATGAGTGAGAGAAAATGTCCTGCCTGTGGGGAAAATCTGGAAAAAAATGAGTCGGTTTGCCCGATTTGTGAACTTTCGGGTCTGAATCAGGTGTTTTTAACGAAAGAGGCCTATGAACTCTGGAAAAGGGATGTTCTGGAAAAGCATATGCGTAGAATCGTGAAAAAAGAGATCTGGTACAGGCGGAAAGAATCCGATGAAAAGTTGATATCTGGTACGCTGCTTTTTTGCAAAAACAATGGCAGAACTATTGCGGTACTGCGGCCCGAAGAAGAAGGAAACACCTATCGGATCAACCGTCTGACCAGATTGGGTAAGATCAGAAATGACCATGGATATCAGATGACCATCACATCAGATGCGGGAGAATTTCTGATTCAAAAATGGTTTGGTGGAGAGCAAGAACTGCGCGCTGTGCGGGATCTGCTGAAACAGCTTCTCCCACCCTTTAAGGGTCCTGCAAATGTGTGGAAGGATTTGGATAAACGGCATCTTTGCAGATCGGATTGTCTCATGGTCGGATTTTTTGGGTACTGCGAAGAAAAGGGTGCTGTCTGCACCTGCGATACAGTTTGCACGGATGCCGCATGCAGTGGTGACTGCGATCATGGTTGTAAATGTGATGGATATTGTTACGATTGTGATTGTTACAATGATGACGGCCTTGATTGCAGACTTGATTGCTGATTTGATTGAGATTATTTTCCATTAGGTAGTGTTTATGCAGATCATAGAACAAAACATCGGTGAAATGAAAAGAACATCGCCGGCTGCACATGGAAACTGCAGACTCAGCTCATTCTGTATCGCATCGGAAAATGAGGATGGTGTCCTGCTGTGTCAGACAGCGACGGGTGGAATGGTTTTGCTGTCCCGGGAGGAGTACGAGCGGGTAAAAAATCCTACATTCCTGACCGAACCCTGGATGGAAAAACTGGCGGATCTGCAGTACCTGAGGGAGATCGGGACGGATGAATATGCACAGGTGGATGAACGGCGCAGCCGGTATTATGAATCCTCCGAAGCCAAGGGCTGTATCACGGACTTTACGATCCTGCCTACCAGCCGCTGCAATGCCCGGTGCTTTTACTGCTACGAGCAGGGAATCCCCCAGAAAAATATGTCCCGGGAGACGGCGCAGTCCGTGGCGGACTATATCATTCGGGTGAGCGGAGGAAAAAAGGTCCGGCTGGGATGGTTCGGCGGCGAGCCGACTCTCGGCGCTGATATCATCAGTCTGATCTGCCAAAGACTCCGGGAAAACGGTGTTTCGTATACCTCGGGCATCATCAGCAACGGCCTGCTGCTGGATGATGGAATGATCCGCCGTGCCGCGGAGGAATGGAATCTGAAGCATGTTCAGATCACGCTGGATGGTACGGAGCCGGTTTATCAGCAGGTGAAGAATTATATGGGAAATCCGGTATCCCCTTTCCGTACGGTGTTGGAACATATTGATGCCATGCTGGCTCAGAAGCTCCATGTTTCCATCCGGATCAACCTGGGGCTGCACAATGTGGACGATGTGCGGGAGCTGATCACGCAGCTGGACCGGCATTTTCCCGAAAGGAAATATCTGACTGTCTATGTCCATCAGATCGACAATTACTATGCAGACCAGGACCACATTCAGCTGATGGAATGGACGGAGGCATTGAACCGGAGGCTGGTTAAACGGAGCCTTCAGAAACTGCCGGGTCTCCCGCAACTCCGGGATCACAGCTGTATGGCAGACAGAGCTGATTCTGTGGTCATCAATCCTGATGGACAACTTGGAAAATGTGAGCATTATGTGTTTGAGAAGCTTCACGGTACGATCCATTCTGAGGAACAGGACAAGCAGCTGCGCAGTGCGTGGCGGGAAACTGTGCGATTCCCGCACTGTAGCAGCTGTCCGCTGTATGCATCCTGCCTGCGGCTGAAATGGTGCAACGGTGGAGAATTTGACTGTACGGAGGAAATGGCTGCACAAAAGATACGCATGACCCAGGAGCTTATGTTCAGCCACTATCTGGAATGGCTTCAAAACCGCCGGTCATTCCGGGAAAAGTGGTTTGTCCTGACCGCGCCGTATACACTCCTGCATACGCAAAACGGCACGAAAGCGATTTTTCAGACACAGGGCAGAGAATCGATACCGGTGAATCAGACCTCCATAGAGATTCTGGAGATATTGCAGGAAGGTGCATTTTTTCAGGATATCGTGTGTGAGCTGGAGGAGCGGTATTGTGCGAAGCCGGAGCAGATCCAGGATGCGGTGGCGTCGTATCTGCGTGAATTATTGGAATTGCGTATATGCAAATTTGGATTGGGAGAGGAGTGCAAAGAATGAAAAATCAGAAGTGTCCCGCCTGTGGGGCGGCGCTGGAAAATCATATGACCGTCTGCCCGGATTGCGGGCTTGATGGACTGAATCAGTTTTTTCTGTCGAAGGAGGCCTACCTGGACTGGTATGAGCGGGAAGTGATCCCGCAGCAGGACAGGATCAGAAATCCCCAGGTCTTTGCGGGAGCAAGACACTTCCTGATTCTCCTGGGAAGCGGCGATCTGTACGCTGTGGGCGATAACTGGAGCGATGCCTGCGGAGTGGACCTGCCCCGGAAACTGATCGAGCCTGTTCGCATCGCCCGAAATGTGAAGCATGCCGCCGCCGGAGAGAACCATACGGTCTACATCACGCAAGACAAAAAGGTGAAAATCATCGGCAACTCCGATCTGGTGGACCGGTTCCGCTGTGACCTCCGGGCGGAGTATGTGTTCAGCAACGGCAGCGATACCTTTTACCTCGAGGCGGAGGATGGCAAGTGGTATGGTTTTGGAGATAATGAAGATTCCCAGATCACACCGCAGAATCGTCAGTGTGTGAAAAGCTTTGAAGAGAGAACGATCCATTTCCAGCGCAGGCACGTTTGGAGTTACATCTGGTCTTGTCATACACCCCAAGGTGGTCGTATTAATGAGTATATTTATGGGGAAAAAGACGATGCGTTGACCCCTATCCAGAATGGGCAGTGGTATCGCAGCCTCGTGAAGGAGCATGGTGAAAGAAACATCGTCGCTGAGGATGTGCTGCTGCAAGAAACAGAAACCCTGGCGAAAGAGTATATCCACGCAAGACCAACAGATGGTTGGGGTGATGAAGCGGGTGAGAAACTTTATGATCAGGTCAGGGTATATCAGGTCAAGGTGTACCTGGAAAACCGTATGATCTATGAGCCGGTGCCGTGCCAGATCAAGGTGGATGCGAATAGACCCTATCGTTATTTCGGGGGCAAAGGCTACCCGGTAGAGCGTGCTGAAACGGTACTGCAGGGGTATCAAAAGCAATACTTTGGAAGAGATTGGATTTGGCAAGATATTGTAAGTCTTTACAAGACTGGGGATATCCTTCTCCTGAAACGACTAGGAACCGCAGTGCCGTACCTGCAATATCCATCCATCGGAAGGGCGATCGATTTCGCATGGAGTGCCCATAGCGGGCGAATGATTGTGGCGACCCGTGACGGAGAGATCTTCTGGGGAAATCCCATAGTTGGTGTTGAGCGTTTGGAACGCTTCCGGATTTGTGAAAACGTATCCTGGAAGCTGTGAGAAAAACACCAGATGTGAAGATAGAAAGGGGCTGAATAGCGATGGATTTGAGCCATCTGGAACCGGAAGCCCGGGAATTTCTCCGGGGGGAACGGTTTTGCGGTGCGGTGGGAATGGGCAATCTTCTGGAACCACTGTCCGATGCGCCACGGCGGGATCCGCCGCTGGAAGCCTGCCATGTGCTGATGACGAAGCCGGAGCGGTATTGTGCGGAGCCGGAGCAGATCCAGGATGCGGTGGAGTCGTATCTGCGTGAATTATTGGAATTGCGTATATGCAAATCTGAATTGGGGGAGGAGTGCAAAGAATGAATGATCAGAAGTGTCCCGCCTGTGGGGCGGCGCTGGCAGAGGATGTGAACATTTGTAACTGCTGTGGTATGGAGGGGTTGAACCAATTATTTCTGGAGAAAGAGGCTTATAATGTCTGGGTCCACAGGGTACTTGTACCGCATATATTTCTTAAAGCCAAGAAAAGATTGAACGAACGGGCAGATGGCTCCCTGCTTCTTTTGGGTAATGGAGATTTATTTGCATTTGGAAATAATTTGTCTGGCAGATTTGGGATTGAACAGCCGGATAAACTGGCAGAACCGGTGAGGATCGCAGAGGGTATCAGATCTGCTGCGCTCGGTGATTACCATACTGTGTTGGTTTACCGGGACGGACGGGCGGAGGTTTTGGGAAATTCTTCTATGTCAGATCGGTTTGCCTGTGGTTTTTCGGCGATAAATGTCTATGCACACCCGAAAAAAGAACTATTTCTGCTGGAAGATGCAGATGGTATGTACTATTTTCTCGGTGATAATTCGTCGGCGTTTATACCCAGAATGGAAAGGATTTTGCTCATTGTGCCTCCACAGGTGATCAAAGAGGAAAAACATTATAACTTGCTTGAGGTAAGACATCCTTATCCATGGACTAGCGGCGAAGATGTATATCAATATCTGGCTTCAGTATACCGGCGCGAAGATGAGGAGTATTCAGCGGACGAATCGATTCAAAATAGCGGTTGGTTCAAGGAATTGCTTCGAGAATATGGAGAACCCAATATCCGTGTGGAAAAAGTTAAAAAATACGAGGCAATAGAAATACAAGATGTCCATAATCTTCTCGGTTGTTATTCCAGTGATAATAACAAGAAGTATGAGATCCTGGAAGGTATCGACGCAGATCATTGTCTGCATGTTAATACGTATACGTGGGCTAACTACGGCAAGAGGTGGTACTACGACAAAGAGGACAGAGAGCCAACATACCGTTATCCGTATGAAGGTCGGCACGGGAGGTCATATCAAATGGGATCTTTGGAATATTCTGCGGTTAAGAGCTGCAGATACATATCGATTACTCAGAACATTATTTTGGAAAATCAGATGATCTATAAACCAGTGTATTGTGAATCTGGCTCGCAGCTTCGTGAGCAAGAGAACTTCATAACCTGCAATTAACCGGAATCTGATTATTCGGGGAGGAAGAATGATTAACACTGTGAATTTGAGCCATCTGGAACCGAAAGCCCGGGAATTTCTCCGGGGGGAACGGTTTTGCGGTGCGGTGGGCATGGGCAATCTTCTGGAACCACTGTCCGATGCGCCACGGCGGGATCCGCCGCTGGAAGCCTGCCATGTGCTGATGACGAAACCGGGGCGGTATCTGAAGGAGGGACAGCCCTTCTCCATGAAGCCCAATGCCCAGTGGACGGCCCGGCTCTCCGCTCTGGCATGGAAACGGTACAACGGCCCCATCCATCTGCTCACAGACGAGGTGGGCGGGCGCTATGTCCGGCAGATCGGCCTGGATCAGGTCTATGATTCCATCCGGGATGATCTGTGGGATTGCTACGGTCTGAATCAGAAAAAGTTTTGGGCATCCGGCAAGCTGCTGGCCCTGGAACGGCTGGAAACACCCTGCTTGATCCTGGATATGGATCTGATCGTGTGGAAGCCGCTGCCGGTCCGGATGGCACCACTGACGGTAGCCCACATAGAGCATTTGAATGAGCGTGTTTACCCGGACCCGGAGAAGCATTTTCTGATGAGTCCCCGGTACCGTTACCCGGAGGACTGGGACTTCACTGCCGAACCGGTGAACACCGCCCTCGTCTGGTTCGGGGACGAGGCACTGAAAAAGGAATATCTGAAGGAAGCCTTTCGTTTTATGAAATATGAGCGGGATACACCCGATGACGGCGCCGTCTGCATGGTCTTTGCAGAGCAGCGGATTTTGGGAATGTGTGCCGCCCGCCGGGGGATCAGTCCGGAGGTGCTTTTGGATTATGACAGGATCACAGAGCCGCAGGATCTTCTGACCCATACCTGGGGAGGAAAACGCATCCTGAACCAGCTTTCGGACATGGAAGATGTTTTTGTGGCACTGTGCAAAGAAAAATGCGGACAACTGGAACAGGAACTAGAAAACAGATGATGGAGTGATGACGATTTGGAAAAGAGCAAGGTTATGAAAGCCCGGTTGGGTATTGATCTGGGCACCACAAACAGCGCGGTCTGCTATTTGCTGGAAAATGAGAAAAATGCAAAGTTTTTGTGGTTTGACAACCATACCCGGTCATTTTTCCCTACCTTGGTCGCCTACAACAGGAAGGATGGTTCTTGTAAGATCGGCGCACAGGCGCGGAAATTCCGGTACAACAAAAATTACGATGCTTATGACACCTTCAAACTTTCTTTGGGTGAGAAGGCTCGGGACAAGGGCGGAAGGGATAAGGCGCCCATTCAGGTTGCCCAGGACTTTATTGCTGAAGTTCTTCGGAAGTTTGCGGACATCCACGGAATCAAAAAAGAGGACCTTACCCTGGTACAGACGGTCCCCGATGTCTGGAAGCATGAGATCGGCAACTGCACGGCGCTGGAAAATCTGTCCGGGGTATATGAGCAGCTGGGAATGGAAACGGATTGGCAGGTCGCCTTTGAGAGTGAACCCGTATCCGCTGCGGCCTACTATCTGAAGGAGGTCTGCAAGGGGGAATATGCGGGCCATGTGATCGTGGTGGACTATGGCGGAGGCACCCTGGATCTGACATTGTGCCGGGTCAACGAGAATGGTGTGATCGAGGTCCTGTGGAGCTGCGGCGATGGCGGAAAGGGAATGTCCGGGTGCGCCGGCTATGCCTTCGACCGTGCCGCTGTTATGCGCCTGGCAGAAAAATGTAAGCTGGATCAGGACGATTATGCACCGGGAAAACCCGCCTTCGGAAAGCTGGAGGCATCCTTCGAGGATTCCAAGATCGCATCCGTTCAGGAAACGGAAGATGCCATGAAGGCTTACTATGAATCCGAAGGAATGGATGATTCGAAGGTGTTCACGGTCATTGATCCTTCCGATGACAATGAGTATGAGGTACTGGCATCGTACATTGATTGGGCATATCAGAAGGTAAATCAGGAAGCACTTAAGCAGGCTGTTGAACAGATGAAAGACCGTTGTAAGGTCGAAAAGATCGATGTCACGGACATTGAGAAGATGCGCGTTCTCCTGGTGGGCGGTTTTTCCAACCTGTTCTGCGTGGAGCGGACAGTTCGGGAGTCCTTTGGCTCCAGGATGGGCAACCGTGACCCTCGTTTTGACAATGGCATCAGCCGGGAAAAGCGCTCTGAGGCCATTGCCCACGGGGCCTGTCTGATCGCTGCGGGCATCACCCCCGTGGTCCACATCAATCAGAACGAAATGGGCTTTTTTGGGCTGAATATCGATGGCGAGGTGGTGGCGGTGCCTGTCATTGAGCGGGGAAAAGCCATCAAGGAGTATCTGGAACCCAGATTCAGCCCTTATCTGGTGAAACAGACGTTCCATGGATTGCCTGTGAGTCTGGAGCTGTATTTCGATGACGGATACGGAAAAATCAAAATGCTGATGGAAGAATTCTTTTCCATCTGTCCTAACAGCAAAAAGAAGGAAAATACTTACCAAATCGGTTTTTCCATCGATCGGCATCGGATCCCACAGCTTCATGTGCGCGATGACAGTGGCGAGGAAACTGTGACATCGCTCTATCAGCTCATCACCAGGCTTCCGGCTGTCAGAATACAGGGAGAGGAGAAAGAGGCATGAATATTCAACTGATCCAGCACAATCTGGAGGAAATTAAGAAACAGGCAGAGTGCGATGATATCACCAATGCCGTGCGTACGACGATGGCATTGGCGAAGCTTCTGCTGCAGGAACCCATTGAAGCGGATGCCAGAAGTGTATATGGTGCTTATGGCGGAATGGCAGTGGTCTTGAAAACCTGCTTTAAAACCCTCCTGCAGAACTATGATCCCGGCACGGATCTGGAAGCCCTGAAGGAGAAGATTGCCGGAGTCAACGGTGAAATTGCGGACTGTGCGAAGGATGCCGATGCGCTCGCTTCGGCAAACAGCGAGCTACTGAAAGCAGAAGCTGCGCTTCGGGCAAAGAAGCAGGATCTGGAGAATCTCAGGAATAAAATCGATGAGATGATCCAGATTCGGGATCAGGAATTGCAAAAGCTGAACGAAGAGATCGCACAGAAGGAAACTGCGCTGGCGGACCTGGAGAAAAGCTACGCGCAGGCCAAGGCGGAGCGGGATAAGTGGCTGCTGGTTATCGATACGGACAATCGTCTGATCGCAGACCTGCCCGACAGTGTTGCGGATAAGCATGTGAATGCGCTCATCAAGCAGGCCAAGGAGTACCAGGAACAGGCAAAGAATCATGCCGAACTGGGGGAGGAGTATCTGCGGAAAGTGATTTTGGCCCTGGAGGATGTCAGAAAGAACATGGAGGGCCAGGGCTGATGCGGCTGCGGCTCTATAACCGGGCATCTCCCATTCATACGCTTGGCCCCTTCAACCGTTATGGCATCTGGGTCCAGGGGTGCAGCCGCCGCTGTGACGGATGCATCACCCCGGAGGGACAGCCGTTGGACGGCGGATACGAAATGGAAGTGGAGGAGCTATGCCGGGAGATCCTCCGGGAGCCGGGACTGGAGGGCATCACGATCAGCGGCGGAGAGCCATACCTCCAGGCAGAGGCTCTGGCAGAGCTGATCGAAATGCTGCGGCTTTCCGCGGATCTGGGTGTGATCGTATACACCGGGAATCTTTACGAACAGATCCGGGAGGAAAGACTGACCGGACTGTGTGATGCCATCATCGACGGCCCCTATATGAAGGATCGGGATGATAATAAAAGTCTCCGGGGATCGGACAATCAACGGCTGATCCTGCTGACAGACCGTTACAAAGGCCTCATTCCCTTTGGCACAATCAACAGGCAGACGGAGAAATTTGTATCTTCAGAGGGATTTACGGCGCTGGTGGGTGTACCACCGAAGTGTACAGAGGAGGAACGACAATGGCAGATGGAAGTCTCCTTGATAGAGTGACAGATTTTGCGATGGAACACCCGGATGGTTTTTCCGCCGCGGTGATCGCGACAGAAATTGCGGCTATTGCGTTAACAACATATATGGAAGCACGACGGGAAAACAGAGAAAATGTGACTATTTCCCAGGCTGATGCACAGCTGCAGGCGGAGAGAGAAGAGAAGGAAGCGGCTGTTGAGGAGCGCAGGAAGCAAGTAATGACCGCGGATGCCTATTTTGCAGAAGCGGAAGCGATCCTTTCGGAGCTGCTCCGTCAGCCTCGTCTGAACCAGGTGGCAGAGGACTATCCGAAAACACTGGAGCGGCTGCGGGAGGACATCCAGCGCGAAAAGGAAAGGGCTGGAGAAAGTACCGCCAAGGGTGCCGCAATGTTTCTGTATCAGCGGGCATTGGATCTGCAGGGGGAGTACGACGAGTTTGCTCATAAGTGGGAAACCGCGAAGAAGCAGTGGGAGCTGTGGCATCAGCTGCTGGAAGAAAAATTCCAGGATTCCCGGACCCTCCGGATCCCCATAGAGGACGGGGTGGAATTCCTGGAGATCGACTGCGACTTCTGGTGTACGGATGCCCTGGAGAGAGCCAGTCGGGAGCTGGAACCGCTGGAGCAGCCCCAGGAGAGCACCATCCGTGACTTCAACACCCTGAGCGAGCAGGCAGAGACACTCTCTGCGCGGATCGATCAGATCGTGGTCCGGGCTCTCGCGAATTTCGAAAGCGCGGAGCAGCGGGTGATGATCAGTGAGGTCATAATAAATGCGCTGGAAAGACGAGGCTGGCGGGAAACGGATTATCGGTTTTCCAGTGATGGAGATGACAACGAAAGACTCAATGAACTGATCCTGACGATGGAAAATCCGGTGGAGGACAAGTTAAAGTTTGTTTTCCGAAGGGGAGATCCCCAGACAACCTATCCGGAAAGCCCTGTGGAGAATCTGATGGAAGTGACACTGGAGCTGAAGGGAATTTATACCCGCGAATCCCAGCAGACCCTGATGTACAACATTTTGATGGCTCTGGCGGAGAATAATATAGATGTGAGAAACATCGCACAGAATGTAAGGGGAGTGCCTGAATGAGCATTGTAGCAGTATATGATCCCAAGACAAAACGAATCGTTGAAAAACTCCATGCTTTTCCCAGTTATCGCAGCAGTAAGGGTGTCACTCTTGCGCCAAAGAATGCAAAAGAGGAGGCGCAGCTGGAGCGCATTGAGGAAAACGGCAGGCAGATCGACAAGCTGAATAAAGAAATCGAAGAACTGGATGAACAAATCGCGCTGCAGAATATGATGGAGGCGGACCGCCTGCGTGAAAAAAGACGCAAGCTGGCAGAAAGCATCCAGCAGAAGGAAAATTATAACCATGCGGTGACAAAAATCTACGAACTTCGCACGAAAATGGCAGATATGGAGACGATCACACTGCGTGTAGCCGTATCCGGCGGATATGAGGAGTGCGAAGTATCCGTGGATGAATATACCGGCGGAGGCCTTTCCAGACTGGGAAAACGGCTGGACGATTTGAGCAAAACCTTTCTGAGCGATGAGCCGGAATTCGTGAAGAACATCATGCAGCGGCAGGTCAAGATGGAGGAGGAGCTGGCGGAGCTTCTGGACCAGGCCAGGGGAAACTTCCTGCGGCATCTGACCCGCATGGAGCTGGCTGACGGTGTGGTCCAGGCGCTGGATAAGGCGGGATGGAACATCCGTGTGGAAGATACCGGAAGCCTGGACCGGGCGGTGCGGGTGACGGTGATGACAGCCGAAGGAACCTGCGGCGAGCTGCTGTTTCAGCCTGACGACCAGATCCGGCTGAATACACCGGGATTCTCTGAGGCAGAGCGCGATCTGCTGCAGAGGAAGATCCTTTCAGCGCTGAAGGCGAGCGGTGCCAGCGATGTGGAGCACAAATGCCTGGATAAGCAGAAGCCTGCTTCTGAACAGGCAAAGACCGGTAAAACGCAGTCCGCACAGGCACAGAATCGGGAAAGAAAGGTGCTTTGATGTTGAACAGCTACTATGACAAACCGACAAAACACATCTATTCCTATTTCGGCTACGGGACGGACTGCTATGTGGATGAAACACTGCAGATCTGGTCCCAGAAGCAAATGCTCCACAGGGAGCTGAAACTTCATGGCTATAAACGGGTCGTGTTCGTTGGCCTGAACGAGGGCCTCTACTTCATGGATGGCGAGTCCTTTGCCCTGCTCCACGGAAGAAAGCAGGACGATGGCAAGCAGAAGAGTGCTCCGCTGCGTTTGACAAAAGTGGCGGCAATGCCTAAAGAGGAAGAGCGGCAGGATTGGCACATCACTGTGAATTATCAGGAAATGCTCAGCTATACCCAGAAGTATTTGCAGGATGTCGAGATCAAAACTGCGGTCGTTATCGATAATGCCCGCACACTTCTGACCACGCTGAAAGGAAATACCCAGGAAGGACAGCTGGACGACTATTTTCAGAAGATCAACGGCATCAGCTGCGTTAAAAATGACAATGTGCTGCTTCTGCTGTTCAACCAGGGATGTGGTGAGGTCCAGGAGTTTCTGGAGGAAAAGAACCATAAAGATATCTGGGAGATCCTGAAGGATAAAACGGAGATGCATATCATCAAGGCGCCGAATGCGGAGGAGATCCGGCTGCTGTGCCACCACCAGCGCCTGGTCGGATATGATGGAAAACGGCTCCGGGTGGACCTGACCGCCCTGGACAGCATGAGCCGTATGTTAGCCAGCAAGATCATGCGTAACCGGAGCCTGACACCAAAGGAAGAAAAAGATAAAAAATGGGCTGACAGAGAATTACAGGCAAAGGAACTGAAAGAATTGGAAAAGCATCTCTGGAATGAATTTATCCGGGAGGGAAGAAAACTGGATCTGGACACCTGCCGGAAAATGTGTGCAGACGATCAGAAAAAGCCGCCCCTGGAGCGGTTGGACGAGCTGATCGGCATGGATGCGGTAAAGGATGAGATCCACAGGTTTGTGGAGAATTATGCCGGGTGCGGCTGGGCAGGGCAGAAGGCAGGCCTGCGGCTGGAAAAGCCCCGGGTACAGGATGGGGATGGCAAAAACAAGCCCGACCTGCATATGATCCTGACAGGCAGACCCGGAACGGGAAAGACCACCGCAGCCCGGTTGTTCGGTGAGATCTATGCGGAGTTGGGGCTGCTGCCCTCCGGCCATTTGGTGGAAGTTCGTCCCGGGGATCTGATCGGCCAGCATATCGGTGACTCGGAGGCGAATATGCGAAAGGCGATCGACCGGGCCAGAGGCGGTATTCTGTTCATTGATGAGGCATACGGACTGAATCCCAAGATTGAAGGGGGACAGGAAGACCCCTATCGGAAAGGCATGCTGGAGGTTCTCGTGGGCAGCATAACCGCCAAAAACGCGGATTTTGCAGTGGTGATGGCGGGCTACCCGGATGATATGCGGAAAATGATCAAGGTCAATGAGGGTATGAACAGCAGATTCGGAATCCAGATCCATATTGAGGACTATACGGATGAGGAACTGAAAAGGATTTTTCATCTGGAGGCTCGAAAGCAGGGTTGTCAGGTATCCGAGGAGCTGGATGGTGAACTGTTAAGGCTCATTGCAGGTTATCATGTGGATAAAGAGGATTGGGGAAATGCCCGCGAAATGGAAAAGCTGGTCAATCACATGAAGGAAAATGCGAAAGAAACGGGATCCTGCCTGAAACCGGAGCATATCCCCGAAGATCTGCGGCACTATATCACCGGTGAACGGGAAGCCGACGCCGAGGCGCGGCTGAATGAGATGATCGGCCTGCAGGAAGTGAAAAACTTTGTCAGGAGGTACAAAAACAGGGCGGAGCTCGGTAGGAAGGATAAGAAAACGCTGGATCATTTTATCTTTGCGGGAAATCCCGGTACCGGCAAGACCACCGTTGCGGAGCTCTTTGGTCTGATTTTGAAGCAGCAGGGTATTCTCAGGAGCGGCAAAGTGAATGTGGTGGAACCAAAGGACCTGCAGACTGTTGAGGACCTGGTGAAGGAGATCAAAAGGTCCCAAAATCGGGTTCTCTTCATTGATGAGGCCTATAAGCTCCTGCATCGCAAGGACTTGCTTGATACCCTCATCGAATATACCAATCCGGACAAAACAGCGTTCCCGTTCTGCCTGGTCTGTGCCGGATATGAAAAGGAAATGGAAGAATTTTTGGAAGCGAACATAGGTGGAGACAGACGGTTCGAAACTGTCTATTTTGAAAATTACAGTGCAGAGGAGCTGCTGCAGATCATGGATCTGGTGATTCGAAAGGATTATCCGGATTATGCTGTGACAGAGGGATTCCGTGCTGAGTCCCTGAGGCACTTCCGGACCAATGAGAATCAGATTGGCGACAGATACAACGGTGGCTACATCAAAAGGTATCTGGATAAAGTCACGGATATTTTGTTCGAGCAATTGCTGGCAAAATATGTGAAAAAAGAGAATGTGCCCCCGGAAGCGTATGCGTTCACGGAGGATGTCGTCCCCCGGGATTTCTGTGGCCGAATGACCAGAGGATCGATTTCTGTTGAGCTGTCGTAATTACAAAAGAAGGATGCCCCTGAGCAAAGCTCAGGGGCATTCGTCTGTCAAAAATTTTTGCACAGTCCGGAAGGCATGCGCTGAATTTCCACATAATCTGCAAGAATTGAGAAATACTACATTCGCTGACCAGTGGGACAATTAGTGCCATTGGTGCAGCGGCCCGATTCTTAAACGGCTTTCATGTGGAGGATCATGCATTCTACTATGTGAAGGGCAAGAGGGGAGCAGCAGCTGGTGAAATCCTGTCGGAGCTGTCTGAAACCCATGAGACGGGTGAGTCCTATAAATTGCAGAATTGAAGAGACTTTTTTCCGAATAAAGGAATTGCCCCAGGATGGTACTTAATCGTACCGTCCTGGGGTAATTCTGGTTGCGGAGGCAGGACTCGAACCTACGACCTCCGGGTTATGAGGCGCTTAGAGCCTGTTTTACCCGTCCTAAACTCCTTGAAATGTGGTGAATTAGTACAGGTTTTTACCGTGTTTTCTGGGTAATTCCGAACAATTATCCTATACTATCACGATCGTGGACACTCATATTTGCACGTTTTTTGACGGTGTGTTAGAAAAAGTGTTAGAAAGAATTTTTGATGTTCGCCACAGAAAGACACTAAAAACAGAATAATTATCGTTGAAAAGTTGGCTTATAGCGATAAAATTATGAAAAAACTGAACAAAAAAGTGCGGTCTGCGAATGACACACACAGGGTGTCTTGCACGTTTGTTAGAAAAAGTGTTGAAGAACTCTTACAGTCGTTCGATGAAGTCTTCTGCTTCCGTACGGGATTTATAGGATCTGAGCGATTGAATTACAGTTGATATGCGTGCTCTATGCTCAATGAAATCTATGCCACGAAGGTCTTGCTTCAACTCTTCCAGAAAATCTAACTCGCTGTTGATCAAAGGAATCTCGCTGCCGCTCCAGCTTTTGGAGGTTGCATCCAGGGGAAGCGCATCAAAGTCGTTATAGTTGCGGTTACATTTACAAAAAGTAATTAGCGCACCTTTGAAGACTGCTTTCGGGCAGTTACAGAGGATATGGAATAGGTAATTCATTCGATCCATATCTCTACAGTGGTCGGTGATGTAGTGATTAATCCAGGCTAAGACGAGATCGCATTTATCTGGATCATCTAAGGAATCATGGATGAAATCCTTTCCTAATGAATAACAGGAGATCCAATCAGTTGTACGCATCGTCTCAACTATCTCAGTAACAAGTTCAAAATAATCATCTGCATTCCAAATAGCGCTTAGAGTAGAAACACTAAAGCTGTCATCATCACGAGTAAGCAAATGTGATACAACCACACTTAGAAACCGTTTGGAATGTGCGATTAAAGCTAGCAGAAGATATCCGTCAGAATCGAAGTAAGGCTGTCCTTGCAAAGCCAGCAAATAAGAGTCAAACAGAACTTTTTCTGAGCCCTTAATGAGGCTAATCAATTCCTTCGGATCGGAATGATCTTTGATGGTTAAAGGACGAAGGAAATTTGATAGCTCATACGGACGATGGAGAGCTTTGTGGTTTAATATGGACAGATACTTTGCAATGAAGCCGGGGGAGACACGCTCTGCTTTCATTGCGGTTTCATAGTATACCGGAACGAAAGTCTTATCAGGCTGAGATACAAAATCCATGATACGCTCACAAGCAGCTAAATCCATCTCGTCTTGGGGAATGCTATTTTGAATATCTGCAATCCATTTGTTTTTGTACCCAAATGAGAAAGCCTGTAGGTATCGCTCACTTTCCACATACCCACATTTCTTGATAAGCGCATCAATCAGGCTATAACATGAGAAGCCAAATGGTGTGTCTGCATTAATATATGCTTCTGCACAGCTAATAAAACGATCCCAATCGTTCTGCAGATATTGGAAAACCAAGTGAATTGAATTCCCAATATCGTAACTGAATTTGCTGTCGTTGAGTGGTGGGGATGATAATGCTTGCCACAGCGCAGAAAACTCTTCCAGGGAAGTCGTATCGCACAGACTAGCAATATCTTGATAGTGGCATGCCTCGATTTGTTTGTGATCCTCCAGCTTGTGGTATCTGGAGATATAGTTCTCTGACAATATACAAAAGCGACTAAAAATCCGATTTGTATTGTATTTTTCCAGGGAAGGGGGATAGGGAATACCTGATTCTTCGCAAATCAGATGAATTTGGCGTAGGTAAAAACAGTGCGTATAATTATCGGCATGGAGTATGGGTGAGAAAATTGAAGCGATATTTTGTATATCGGAACGAAGAATTCTCTCATCGCAAGTTATACATCTATGGAACAACTTGCTTAAGACTTTATCGGCTAATTTCTGATACTCAGGGATGTTCAATAATTCAGCCAAACCTAGGAGACAGTATTTGCGAATTTGAGATACTGCATCCGTAGCAGGAAGTTTAAAATTCACGACAGTAATGCCACCGTCATCGTTACCTGTGGCATCTGAAAAACGACCTTCTAAATTTTTGCTGATAAAGGAATAAAGAAGGACAGCAGATTGTTTGGAAGGATAACTCTGATAGTGTGTTAAGAGTCGTCCAATGACCTTTATGGTATTTGAAAAGTTGAGCAGGCAAGCTTGATAATTGATTCCCCATCTTTCACTAAATAGCAGGCAAAAATCGCCTATGTTTTCGGTGTTCTGCTCCAAATAACGAAAAGCAAGATCCAATGCATCTTCGAACAAGTCACTGGCATAAAAGTGAGACAGTATTTCCAACAAAGGGGAGCGGAATCCGGATTGATTGGGAAGATTAGCGAGATCAATTTCGGAATGCACATCAGGGAGAGTATCGATTTTCTTCTTGATGAAAAGAAGGGATTCATCAGGAATTAGGGGCCAAAAAGTCTCAATGAAATTGAGGACAGATTCATCGTTGTGTTGGCTGATGGGGTTCCAGGCAACTTGAACTTCCTGAGTAAGATAATCAACGCTCGCAGTGGTTCTGAAGAGGTTCAATAAAGTCGTAAAAGCAAAAACAACTTTACCTTTGTACTTGGGGAAGGCATAGGCGATTAATTCTGAAGGGGTAATGGTTCTTTCCTGGATCAAACAATAATTTAGCAGGTAGTCTCTCAGATTCTGATTGTCAAAACGGACAGCTCTGTTATCCAATAGATTGATGACTTCGGCCTGATGGAGCCGTTTGCAGTGGACTATAAAATCACTATAAGAAATACCTTTGTCCTGAGCGATTTTTACCGCAAGCGCAGACTCATTCAGCTTAAATGCGTCAAAGAAAGCAACAAGAAAAGCCACTGTGATTTCGTCCCGATCCAACAGAGAGATAATGGGGGAATAGTACTCTTTGAACAGTTCAGAGGCATTTTTGACAGTTTCAAAATTCTTGTCGATAACGCATTTTGCTGCCATGACAGCAAGTCGAGCATTGCCCTTTGCGATTCTTAAAATATGGCGAATCAATTCATAATTCTCGATGTGAAAAATCTCCCGTAGTATTTTTTCAATACTATCATTAGATAAAGGCTTCAATTCCAGTGTCTTGGGCTTTGAAATCTTGTTGACCTGTTTGCTGAGATCTTGGCGAATGTAGTCTCTGGCAGTAAGAACGAGCTTCAGCGGATAAGGCCGTTCCTTATCCTCAGCTATCCCCAAAAGATGCTGGATCTGTGGCAAATGATTGGCATCATCGATCACGATAATATTTTCTTTTTCATCGTCTATGTAGAAAGAACAGTCATTGAGAATACTCTCACCATTTCCTTTGAGGACCAGTGGATTTGCTTCACGAGAATTCGCATACTGCTTCGCAGCTTCAATGGCCAGTCGTGTTTTGCCGATTCCAGAAGCACCGTACAGCATAACAACATTTGCAGATGCGATAAGGCTGGTTAAAATTTCCAACTCGTTTTCCCGACCAAGCAGGGGCATGTCCAACGAGGTGGAATAGGCATTCTTTTCATATTCCTTGATGAAGCCATTCAAATCGAAGAATTGATGCGTATCAAGAGAGATACCTAGGTGATCAAGTGCAATAGAGGGGTACTTACGCAGTAAGTCATGGGAAACATCACCAAGGCTAATTACAGTAACATTTTCAAAAAGACTCTCGAGTTCAGCGGTCTGTCCGGGAGAAAAATTGGTGGATGTGTGGCAACAAATGATTTGCTCAATCTGCTCCACAGGTATGCCGGTTTTTTCGGGATTAAGGCAATCCAACAAGTCTTCTTTTACCTTGGGGAATGCTTTTCCAACGGAGCCGTGCTGTATGAGAATTTTCTTTCCGTTGGCACAGTTAACGTACGAATCAGGTGTTCCTGGTGTAGTTTTGTCCGTACCAGTGTGGGAACCGTAGGGGGTATAGTTACAAAAGTTGAATCTCTTGATCAGATATTCGTCCATGAGCTTTTGGTACGCTCCTGGAGAAAGTGCGATAATAGCCTGCTGGATTTGATTGATTTTTGTCATAGTGTATCCTCTATATTGGAGCTGTGTTCAAGGTTGGTTCGTTAATAATAGTGTACAATAGTAATGGGCTTTTTTCAAGGATGACCAGGGGTCGTGCTTGGTGGATATGCCCTGTGTTACTTGCGTGATAAGTGGGGACGGGTTTCCAAGGGTTCAACCGGCGCTTCGTCGACATGGATTTCAGCTTGGAAAAGTTGAGCCTGGAAGAAAATAGAGCTATCTTCAAGATGCAGTGATGTTTGAGCAGCCTACATGAAAGCTTTCAAAGATGATCTTCGGATTGAGGCATGTTTTAGTGTCAGGCAGGGTCTTTTTCGAACAAAACCCCCGACCTTTTCAGATCGGGGGCTGGTGCTGGGGTTAGTTGTATGCTCTGTAGAGGAAGGTTACGACCTGTGCTCTGTTACAATCCGTTCCGGGTCCAAAGTGATTAGTATCAACACCGTTGGTGATACCGTTCTCCACGGCCCAGAGAACAGGCTTGTAGAAAAAGTCCGTGGTCTTGACATCAACAAAGGGATTGTTGGTGGTCTTAGGCTCCGGAGAACCAGCGGCCCGCCACAGGAAGGTGACGACGGCGGCTCGGTTGCAGTTGGCATAGGAGCCGAAGGTAGTGGCACTGGTTCCGTTGGTGATACCCTTCTCCACTGCCCACAGGACAGGCTGATAGAAGAAATCGCTGGACTTCACATCATTGAACGGATTTTTGTTAGAAGCGGGAGCAGGATTACCGGCGGCACGGTGCAGGAAAGTAACCACATGGGCTCTCAGACAGGTACCGTTGGGATTAAAGGTCGTGGCAGTAGCGCCGTTGGTGATGCCGTTCTCCACAGCCCACAGGACGGGATCAATGTAGAAGGATCCATCGGCAACATCATTGAAAGGATTCTCACGGGTAGCATCGCAACGCTGGCAGGAAGTACCCTTCCAATCATGGCCCAGTGCTGGAACAACTTCCTGAGAAAGCAAGATCTCACCACATACGGAACACTTCTTGCCCTCGGTGAGGCCAGTGTTCGTACAGGTTGCTGCAACAGCGGGGATAGTTTCCTCGGTGTGGCCCAGAGCTGGAACCTCGTCGGAAACATAGGTATCGCCGCAGGAGCAAGTGTAGGTGGTGTAGCCCCGTTCCGTGCAGGTGGGAGCGGTAATGGTGCCAATGTAGCTATGACCAACAGCATCGATGGATTGGGTTTCTGTGTATTCACAGCGGAAGCAGCTACGAGATTCAGAGCCATCTTCGGTACAGGTGGGAGCAATAACGGTTTCCCACTCGCCCATGTCGTGACCAAGGGCATCCACATAGTCCGAAACATAGCTGTCACCACAGGAGCATGTGTAGGTGATGAAACCATCTTCGATGCAGGTAGGAGCGGTGACAACAGCAGTGTGGCTGTGCCCAGTGGCATCAATTGTACGAACTTCCGTGTGGCCACAGCGGGAACAGCTACAAGATTCAGAGCCATCTTCGGTACAGGTGGGAGCAATAACGGTTTTCCACTCACCCATGTCATGACCAAGGGCATCCACATAGTCCGAAACATAGCTGTCACCACAGGAGCATGTGTAGGTGGTGAAACCATCTTCAATGCAGGTAGGAGCGGTAACAATGGCAGTATGGCTATGACCGGTGGCATCGATGGATCGGTTTTCTGTGTGGTCACAGCGAGAGCAAATACGGGTTTCGGAGCCGTTTTCGGTACAGGTGGGAGAAGTAACAGTTTTCCACTCACCCATGTCGTGACCAAGAGCATCTACATAGTCCGTAACATAGATGTTACCGCAGATGCACATGTGAGTGGTATAGCCCATCTCTGTACAAGATGGGTATTGCACAATTATTTTGTAATCATGATCTTTCAAACTACCATGTTCAAAAGCTTCCGAACCAATAGCACCGCAGATGCAACTCTTATAATAGAGAGCGGGAGAAGTGCATGTGGCTTCACTGAGTAGGTAGTTCTCATCAACTATTTCCTGATCGAATACATGCTCACCAGTAGCCGGGATCGTCAAATCGTTTCGTTTATAACCGCAACTACAGTGTTCATAGGAAAAACCATTTTCTCCGCAGGTTGCGTCCACGAGCGTAGTTATCCAATGATCGTCTAGATTGTTGCAATTGTAGTGAATATAGGTCGCTACGGGAACATTTTCTCCAAGTGCACTCCATTCGTTTGCCGTTCCACCATAATAAATATCAAGGATATTGGTACACGCAGCAAATGCATTCTTATTAATTGTTATTACATTCGAAGGAATTACAATACTGCTCAAACCCTTGCAATAGTGAAATGCTAACTCACCAATGCTTGCAACTTTATTCGGAATCGCAATTGTTGTCAAGCCCGTACATCCCATAAAAGTGTATTTGTCTATTTCTTCCAGATTGCTCGGAAGGTTGATATTTGTGAGGTTGACGCAATTATGGAAAGCATAATAACCAATACTGGTCACACCATCAGGAATATTTATACTCGAAAGGTTCGTGCATCCATCAAAGGCCCCCGATTTGATGGTGGTAACGCTTTCTGGGATGAAGATATTGGTCAGACTACTACATCCCGCAAACAAGTTTCCACCGATTTCGGTGATTCCATTAGGAATGGTAATGCTGGTCAAGCTACTGCAACCTTGAAAAGTTGCACTTCCAATGTATGTAACGCTGCTCGGTATTGATATTTCTTCCAAACTATTGCAATTATAGAATGCACTGTTTCCGATCCGAGATATTCCATCAGGCAAAGAGGCATTAATCAAATTCCCACATCCACTAAAAGCAGAAGATCCGATGGTCGTTACACCCATGTCGACTACAAGCTGAACAACAGAATCTTTCCTTCCGGACCAAGGTGCTTCATTATTAGTGAAGTAGCTTTCCAATGCACCTGTACCCCAAATTGTCAACACACCAATGGAGTCCAGTGACCATTTCAGGTTCTCGCCACAATTACCGCCTATTATGTCGCAGCGAAAACACTCGCCGTCTATAAACAAATGCCCACGGGGGTTGACATCTACACCGGCAAAAGTTTCTTCACCTTTTGCTCCGCACTCACAACTTTTGTAGTAAACAGCGGGAGTTGTGCAAGTAGCCGGTGTTTTTATGTATTCCACTGTTGCAACTTCACGGTCGAACACATGCTGATCTTTGATTTGCTCGCCGTTTTCGTCTCTCATGTATCCACAATCACAGCGTTCACAAATGTACACTATTCCACCACATGACACTTTGGTGCTTTTCCAGTGATCTTTTGCGTCAGAGGTTGAGTAGTGAATGAAAGGTGCCTGAGTTAGCCCCGCGTTGTCCCTGTACACTTCAATCGCAGACCATTCCGACTTTGTTCCCGAATAAAAAACATCAGTGATGTTTTCACATAGGAAAAAAGCATAGCGGCGAATAGCTGTTACCGTATTAGGAATAGTAATGGTATCAAAATTACAGCCAGAGAATGCACTGCTCTCAATTTGGGTTACTCCATTGGGTATTTCTACCGTGGTCAACGAAGTGCACCCAACAAACGCACCACTGCCGATACTGACGATTCCTTCCTGCATAACAATCTCAGTCAGCTTCTCACAATGCATAAACGCATCAGCCGCAATATGAGTAACAGTATCAGGAATAATGTACTGACCACTCAATCCAGTCGGCGCACGCACCACGGTAATCTTTTCTGCATCGTAGATCACGCTGGACTCATCGGTACAATAGTTGGGGTTTTGGGGATCAATTTCAATCACGCGCAGGTTGTCACAACAATCGAACACTGCCGTTCCAATGGCAGTAAGACCATTACCGATTCTAACCGAAGTGAGCATATTGCAGCCGTAAACAGCGTAATTACCAAGACTAACTACACTGTTCGAAAATTCAATACTTTTCAGATTTTCGCAATACCAGAAAGCATCCTCGCCTATCGAAGTTACCCCATTACTTACAAAAACAGTTTCAATTTGATCTGAATAAGCTGCCCACGGAGCAGCATCTTTTTCATAATCATAAAAATCGAAGTCTGTCATCGCTCCGGTACCAGATATTGTCAGCAAACCATCCTCGTCTAGCTGCCATCTCAAATTCTTGCCACATGTGCCACTTACAATGACAGTTACAGCTGATACTGACATTGGCACCATTGAGCAAATCAGACACAATGTTACAATCAACGAAATTATGCGTTTATTCATGAATACCACTCCTTTTCATTCAGTAGATGCAGATGTAATCTGCTGTCATGTGATAAATTCATTATAAGATAAATGCACAAGATGTCAATGAATTGAAAGCATTAAAGCATCATACCAAAGATATCATCAGCTTCTCCTATCCACCGTGGCTTGTTCGCCATCTTAGCAGATTGAAATAAGCCGCAACACTTGATAACAGGCAACAATCTTCAAACAGGTCGAAATAATCTACTGGCTTCTTAAAAGCGTATGGAATCCAGATGCTTTCCCACTTGCCCAGGATCGGCTGTCTCATATGATGCACGAGAGGGGAGAGGGACGATAGTCATATCAAGGCAAGATGAAAGGACTTGCGGCCTGTATTGGACAGACAGCAAGTCCTTTTGGGTGTTCCATATTTTTATTAGCAATGAGGATTTATTACCCCATATCCGCCAAAGCCAGCTGTTCCGCACATTTCTCTGCGCTTGCGAAAGAGAAGTACCGCACCGGGATGTCGTATTTCCTTGCCTCAATGATGATCCTGTAGAAGTAGGCATGGGACAGGGCATTGGCCTGGATCCAGATGGTGTCTGCCTGGCGGATGAGCTGGGCGTTGGGGAGCATGGTGCGGTCGATGAAGCGGACATTGGGCAGTCGGGGCTTGATCTCCTTGGTCCAGGAGTCGTGGCCGCCGAAGACGACGATGCGGGATTTTGCGGTGTAGGGGAATTCGACTTTGTCGGTGGGTTCTTCCGGTGCATCCTCCTGGCGGTTGAATACAAGGCTTCGCAGATCGGCCAGCTCCTGGCGGTCGGCCTGGGCGGAATATTCGGATGCATCCAGTTTCTTCTGCAGTTCCCTGTTCTCCCGGCTTGATTCGTAAGCGGCCTGACGAAGCTGCTGGTTTTCTGCCTGAAGTTTACGGAGTTTCTCACGAAGTTCTTCCACAGAGCTGTTGTCTGCTGCGTCTGTCGGTTCATCGGGCAGATGGAAGGTGTGGGTCCGATGCCGCACCTCGCCCAGCATGGTCATGCAGTAGAGCAGGGGATGGAGGGCCTTCTTGCCGGTGATGCCGTAGTAGTCCAGATCTGCAAGCGCGTTTTCGTACCGGGTCAGATTCCGGGGCATGACGGTTCCGGTCAGCTCATAGACGATCTGCACCAGGTTCCGGGACTCCCGGTATTCGGGATCGCTCTCCCGGACATTCTCATAGAAGGTCCCGTACCAGTCCTCCAGCTCCGGAACCTTGATCCGCTTGGGAAGGTCTGTTTTACCGTGTCCAAAGACCTCGGCATCTTGCTCCTCGTCGAAGTGGGTCCAGATATCGATGGGATCCTCCTCAAATTCCGCATACCGCCAGGGGAGTACGCTGGCGCACTGCTCCATCAGGGGCAGGGAGATGGGATAGGCCCAGGGCAGGTCGGACCCCTGATCCAGCAGGTACAGAAAGGCGAAGCAGAGGGCATAGGGATCGGACATCGTATAGTCATCCCATGCAGAGGCAGCTTCCGGGAAGTACATATCACTGCGTTGCTTTTTGGGGATCGTCAGGATGCTTCCCATCGTGTCAACGAGCATCACAAGAGCATCCTCCAGCCGCTCCTGTTCGTGGTTGAGGGCTTCCTCCTGCTTCTGAAACTGCTGGATGCGGAGCTGGAAGTCCTGGTATTCTCTCTCCTTCCGATGGAGGTCGGCAAGGGAAGACTGATGCCACGGGGTACGAACTGCGGAAACGGGAAGATTGGACTGTACGGCCTTCATTTGCTGCATCACAGCGCCCGTCATGCCCATTGCCTGCTGCATGATTTTAGCAGTGGACTTTTTCATCTGTTCAGCAAATGCCTTGCTTTGCTGGTGGTATTCGCTGAACCGCCGGTCAATATCCTGCTGCATCCTCGCATGGGCGGCACGGCTGGTGTAGTTGCGCCGCACCACATCCCACCAGGTCTGCTCGAAGAGCTGCACGGCCCGCTGGATCTCCTGTGGCGGGATCATGGCGAGGATCTTCTCAAAAAGCTGACGGGAGGGGACATCCTGCCGATGGGTCCCTTGCGCGGTATGCAGATCCATATAGGGCCGCTGAAGCTCGGTTCTGGCATTTTTGCCGCCAACACAGTCATCGTTGCGGTGGGAGATGATCCAGGAAACGGCATATAGGGCATCCTCATCGTGGGAGGTGTCCCAGATGTCCGGCAGATCCAGCTCCTCGAAGATCCGCTCATCCTGGGGAAAGAGCAGACAGGCATCATGGAAACAACCGTATTCCCGCAGCTGATCCAGTATCCACATGGCCGCCGCCAGGACCGTATTGCAGACACGCTCGTTCCAGTCGAAGGATATTCTGGGCATCATGTTGTGGGCCAGCCATTCATATTCAAAATCGGAAACACCCTCCACATCCGGGCAGATGGGCCTGGCAACAGCGGCGACCTGATCGAAAAGGTTGACGGCGGCAGTCATTCTGCGCTTGGCCCAGATCTCGTCATAGTCCATAGCCTCCCGGCGAACCGGTGCCAGCTTGCTCATGCTGTTCAGGGAGCGGAGCTTATCACGATAGAGCTTCCTCGCAAGATCCAGCCTCTTTTTGGTGACGGGGTCAACGGCAGGGGATGTGGAAACCGGCTTTTTGGGGGACTGTTTCTTTTTCTTGATGCCCATGACGGAAACCTCCTTCTGCTTGAGTTGTATTGTGTCTATTTTATCGTAAAGTGTGGAAAAAGTAAAGAAAGAGGCAGATGTATTAAACGAATTCAAATCTTGCGTTCTTTTGGAAAATCGGGTATACTAACGATATCAATTGACCAACGGAAGGGTACTGATACCATGCTCAACATCTACTTTGGCGATATGCCGGAAGCTATCTACAATACAGAGGTTTATTTCAAAAACACCTATCAGGATGCGTGGATCTGCGATGATTTTGCCAAAGCGGTCATCAAGGGTGTGGACAAATCTGAAGTAATAGATAAGCATCTGATCAAGAGTCCTGTTTTGGGCATGATCCCACCTATGATGCTCTCCGGTGGAACAAAGACCCTTCTGCTCATCAAGAACTGCCCTGATTTGGTGTTCAATGCCTCCACCTGCGGAGATAATTGCGCCAAGTACATTGTTAAACTGGCGAAGGAGCGGGATATTACCATCAACCTGCACCACATCATGAATTTTGGCAAGCGATTTCAAGCAAGAGTTCTCAATGATGATGTGGTCGTCACCGATATGGAGCAGCTGATCATTCATGCTGCCAGGTATGTGTAACGGAGGCGGCCATGAAGGGAACATACGAAGTCAAGGTTTACAATTCCAGAATTTCCTTTACAATTGAGATCGAGCGAAACATCACGGTCATTCGGGGAGACAGTGCCACGGGTAAAACCACCTTTGTGGAGATGATCCAGAGCTTTGAGCAGTATGGAAGATCCAGCGGTGTCACGGTTCAGTGCAGACGGCCCTGCCGGGTGCTTAACAGTGTGGACTGGGAATATCGTCTGGGCGGAATCGAGAACAGC
>JAFZGL010000139.1 GCA_017555395.1 Oscillospiraceae bacterium
AAAGAAGAGGGAGTAGTCGGCGCAATCAACTTGCGGGACTGAATCGACATACTGGGGAAACCCCGGTTCAGCCTGAAATGACGAGACTTTTTGTGCGGACAGGCTCAGTCTCTTCACACGTAAGCTTCTGTGCCTGTCAGATGACTGATTCGGTACGGAGGTTTTTTTTATGGGCATATTGGAATTGCTACTGCTGGCTGTTGGTGTCAGTATGGACGCGTTCGCGGTATCCATCTGTAAAGGCCTGGCTATGAAGCGGGCAACGGTGCGCGGCTGCATGACCTGCGGTCTCTGGTTCGGCGGCTTTCAGGCGCTGATGCCTACCATCGGCTTTTTTCTGGGCGCTCTGTTTGCGGAAGCCATTCATGCCATTGACCACTGGGTTGCATTTGTGCTGCTTGCCATTATCGGCGTCAATATGCTGAAAGAGGTCTTTGAAAAAGAGGAATGCTGCTGTTGCTGTGACGAGCAGAATGCCGACCTTTCCGTAAAGACCATGTTTGTCCTGGCGGTGGCCACATCCATTGACGCTCTGGCGGTGGGTATTTCCCTGGCCATGGCCGGTGATGTGAATATCTGGATGGCGGCTGTTTTTATCGGACTGTGCACCTGTGGATTTTCTGCGGCAGGCGTCAAGATCGGCAATGTGTTCGGGGCCCGGTATGAGAAAAAGGCCCAGCTGGCCGGTGGTGTGATTCTGATCCTCATCGGTCTGCGGATCCTGCTGGAGCATCTGGGAATTCTGGCATGATGGAAAGAAAAACACAGCTTAGGATCTGCACCCTGCTGCTAATCCTGAACCTTACCTTTATCTGGGGAAATTCCCTGCTGCCGGCGGCAACGTCCCAGGCGTTCAGCGACTGGATGATGTCTGTTCTGGGCTCTGTCCCTGTGGAGCAGGCGCCTCAGGCCGGCAGCGGGATCCTGCGAAAAATCGCGCATTTCGCGGAATTTGCCTCGCTGGGATTTCTGATTGCCTGGCTGTTCGCGCTGCTGCGCGGACGGATCTGGCCGGCACTGCCCCTCGGCATGGCAGCGGCCTGTCTGGATGAATGTATCCAGCTTTTTATTCCGGGCAGAGGCCCGGCTATCCGGGACGTGGCAATTGATACCTGCGGTGTTTTGGCGGGTATGCTTTTGCTGCGAATTGGATATAAACTAATTACAAGAAAACAACTGTAATATGGAGGATATGATTATGAAGAAAATGATTGCTACGATCATGGCTCTGGCCATGATGCTGACCATGTTTGCCGGCTGCGGCAAGGAAAAGCCCGCTGAGACCGTTCCCGCCCAGGAACTGCCCGCATCCGCTCTGGAAATCCTGGAGACCGTCTGGGCAAAGTATGCAGATGACGAGAAGTTTGCCATCGTGGGCGGCAACATTGAAGCCAACATCATGGATGCTCCCGGCAACTATGATCTGACTTATGCTGAGAACATGACCTGGAATCTGCTGGTGCCCGCCGATAAGATCGAAAACATCTCCGAAGCAGCATCCATGATCCACATGATGAACGCAAACACCTTTACCTGCGGTGTTTTCAAGATCACCAATATTTCCGCAGCTGATTTCGGTGCAGCCATGAAGGATGCTGTCCTGAACAATCAGTGGATGTGCGGCTTCCCCGAGCAGCTGCTGATCCGCAGCTTCGGCGACAGCTATGTTCTGGTGGCCTTCGGCATCAACGACGCTATGACTCCCTTTGAGAAGCACCTGACCGAAGCCTATCCCGGCATGGAGACCATCGCCAGCGAGCCCATTGTCTAATTATCTATCTGGCAGCGACCATCCGGCCGCTGCCATTTTTTAAGAGGAAGATTATTATGATATTTTCCAGTATTCCGTTTCTCTTTTACTTTCTTCCGGCGGTGATCATCGCCTATTTTGCGGTGCCCCAGAAGGGCAAGAACACGGTGCTGCTGCTCTCCAGCCTTGTTTTTTACGGCTGGGGAGAGCCGAAACTGCTGTTTTTGATGGTCTTTACCATCCTGCTGTTCTGGGGCTGCGGTCTTGCCATTGGCGCATCCGCCCGGCGGACTGTGCAGAAGTTCTGGCTGCTGGTGTCGGTGGTCATCAGTGTGGCGCTGCTGGGCTTGTTCAAGTATGCGGATTTCTTCATTGGCACCTTCAACAGCCTTACCGGTCTGGGCGTTCCCATGCTGAGGCTGGCGCTGCCGGTGGGTATCAGCTTTTATACATTCCAGTGCCTCAGCTATACCGTTGATGTCTGGCGGGGCAATGTGCCCTCTCAGAAGAATCTCATTTCCTTTGGCGCCTATGTGTCCATGTTTCCCCAGCTGATCGCCGGACCCATCGTCCGGTATTCCGATATCGCCCGGCAGCTGGAGAGCAGAACCCACAGCCGGGAGGATTTCTTCCTGGGTCTGCGTCGGTTTCTGGTGGGTCTGGGCAAGAAGGTGATCCTGGCGGACAATTTTGCACTGCTGATGAAGCTGTTCCGGGAATCTGATGAAAAGAGCGTGCTGTTTTACTGGTTGTACGCAGTGGCATTCCTGTTCAACATTTACTTTGACTTTTCCGGCTATTCCGATATGGCCATTGGTCTTGGCAGGATCTTTGGCTTCCGGTTCCCGGAGAATTTCAATTATCCCTACCTGTCCAAAAGCGTTACGGAATTCTGGCGCCGCTGGCATATGACCCTGGGCAGCTGGTTCCGGGACTATGTGTATATCCCCATGGGCGGCAACCGGGTCAGCCGCAGCCGCTGGGTGTTCAACATTCTGACAGTCTGGATGCTGACAGGCCTGTGGCACGGCGCGGCATGGAATTTTGTGGCATGGGGTCTGTTTTTCGGCATCATGCTGATGATCGAAAAATGGGTGCCGGGACTGCAGAAACTGCCGGACATTTTGCACCATGTCTATGTGCTGCTCGCCGTGATCTTCAGCTTTGTGCTGTTCAATGCCGATAGCTTCGCCATGGCGCTGGGAGATTTCGCCGGACTTCTGGGCATTGCCGATGTTCCTGCGGTCACACCGGCCTCGGTATATTATCTGAAAAGCTATGGGGTTCTCTTCTGCGTCGGTATTCTGGGTTCCACACCTGTGGTCAAACGGGCAGGGGAGCGGATTCTGGAAACCAAGTGGGCTGCGGTACTGGAGCCGCTGTTCCTGGGGGCAATGCTGCTGGTCTGTACAGCCTACCTGGTGGACGGTTCTTTCAGCCCCTTCCTCTATTTCCGGTTCTAAGGAGGTGCAGACAGGATGAAGATAAAGTTGCGTACAGTCTGCATATCTGCCGAGGTGCTGCTCTGGGCGGTGCTGACGGCCGGAGCCTGGTTTGCGCCTTCCAAAGATATTTCGGAGGCGGAGCGACGTCCTCTGGAACAGGCACCTGCGCTGACTCTGGATGCCCTTCTGGACGGAAGCTATATGGAGGACTTCGAACAGTATTCTCTGGACCAGTTCCCCCTGCGGGATACCTTCCGGAAGATCAAATCTCTGTTCCATTTCAATGTGTTGAACCAGAGCGACAATAACAATATTTACCTTGCAGGAGACTTTGCTGTGAAGCAGGAGTATCCGCTGAATCCGGATTCCCTGGCCCATGCAGCGGAACGGTTCAACCGGGTTTACGAAAAGTATCTGCAGAATTCGGATGTATATGTTGCTGTTGTTCCGGACAAGGGACAGTATCTGGCAGAGCAGACCGGTCATCTGACGCTTCCCTTCGGAAAGCTCAATACCATTCTGCTGGACCGGATGCCCTGGGCGGAGCCCATCAATCTCTATGACAGTCTGTCGGCAGAGGACTATTACCGCACGGATGTCCACTGGCGGCAGGAGAATCTCTTTGAGGCGGCCACAACCATCTGCGATGCTCTGGGGGTAACCGCTCCCAATGCTGCAGATTATTCGGTTACTCCTCTGGAGCGGCCTTTTTACGGCGTTTACTACGGTCAGGCGGCGCTTCCTATGGAGCCGGAGACCATGTATATTCTGGAAAGTGACCTGCTGGCAGACTGCCGGGTATACGATTATGAAAGCGGAAAGTATTCCGATGTCTACAACATGGAAAAACGCACCAGCCGGGATCTTTATGATGTGTTCCTCTCCGGTTCCAGGAGTCTTCTGACCATTGAAAATCCCAACGCATCCACCGACCGGGAACTGATCATCTTCCGGGATTCCTTCGGCAGCGCCATTGCGCCGCTGCTGGTGCAGGATTATGCAACTGTCACCCTGGTGGATATCCGCTATATCCAGATCGATGTGCTGGATCGGTTCCTGGATTTCCACGGACAGGATGTGCTGATGCTCTACAGCGTACCTGTTCTGAACAACAGCCAGACCATTAAATAAAGAAAAGCCTGACAGATATCTGTCAGGCTTTTTTGCGCAAATTGAAAGACCCCCGATACGGTTGACCAGACCGAACCGGGGATCTTTCAGAGAAAAAGAGAGGTAAGAAAATGAAAAAGAATATATACTCATTAATTACACCCTTATTATACCCCGGTAGTTTTAAAAAATAAGGGTCAAAATATTAAAAAAGTATTAAGCGAGTAAAAAAAGGATTGTTCGAATTGTGCAGTTTTCCAGTTGTGAACTTTTTGTAGCATTTGGAGTAGGCTGCTTGACTTTTTGAAAAAATAGGGTATGATGAAATCAAACAGATTAGCACTCTAATGATGAGAGTGCTAAAAACGAAAGGAAGGATAGCTGTGAATTTAAACAACTACACCCAGAAGTCTCTGGAAGCTGTCCAGAGCGCGAGAAATTTGGCTGTTCAGAACAGCCATCAGCAAATGGAGCAGCTGCATCTGCTGCTGGCATTGCTGCAGCAGGATGGGGGACTGACCCGGCAGCTGCTGAAAAAGATGGAGATCACCGTGGAAAGCCTGGAAGCTGCTGCGCTGGCGGAGCTTCGGAAGATCCCCGCTGTCCGGACAAGCCGGGAAGCGGACCGGTTTTATATCAGCGGCGATATGGATGCGGCTTTCAGCGCAGCCGAGAATCAGGCGCAGATGATGCATGATGAGTTTGTATCCGTGGAGCACCTGTTCCTGGGTTTGCTGGAAGCAGCCCGGGGTAGTACAAAGGCCCTGTTTGAAACCTACCGGATCAGCAAAGAGGCAGTGCTGAAGGCACTGCAGGCAGTTCGAGGCAACCAACGGGTTACCACTGACAGCCCCGAGGGTACCTATGAAGCTTTGGAAAAGTACGGTACCGATCTGGTGAAGCGGGCCCGGGAGCAGAAGATGGATCCTGTTATCGGACGGGATGAGGAGATCCGCAATGTGATCCGGATCCTGTCCCGGAAGACCAAGAACAATCCTGTCCTCATCGGCGAGCCCGGTGTGGGCAAGACCGCCATTGCTGAAGGTCTGGCCCAGCGGATTGTCAAAAAGGATGTCCCCAAATCCCTGCTTGACAAGAGTGTGTTTTCCCTGGACATGGGTGCGTTGGTGGCCGGTGCCAAATACCGGGGTGAATTTGAGGAACGTCTGAAGGCGGTGCTCAATGAGATCCGGGAATCCGAAGGTCAGATCATTCTCTTTATCGATGAACTGCATACCATCGTGGGTGCGGGTAAGACAGATGGTGCCATGGATGCAGGTAACCTTTTAAAGCCCATGCTGGCCAGAGGCGAGCTCCACTGCATCGGCGCTACCACCCTGGATGAGTACCGCCAGTATATTGAAAAGGATCCCGCCCTGGAGCGCCGGTTCCAGCCGGTACAGGTGGATGAACCCACGGTAGAGGATACCATCGCCATTCTTCGCGGCCTGAAGGAGCGCTATGAAGTGTTCCACGGTGTGAAGATCGCGGATCCTGCCATCATTGCGGCAGCTACCCTGTCTCACCGGTATATTACCGACCGTTTCCTGCCGGACAAGGCCATTGACCTGGTGGATGAGGCCTGTGCCCAGATCCGTACGGAAATGGACTCCATGCCCACCGAATTGGACGGGGTGTCCAGGAAGATCATCCAGATGGAGATCGAGGAGGCTGCCCTGAAGAAGGAGGAGGATCCCCAGTCCAAAGTGAGACTTTCTGAACTGCAGAAGGAACTGGCGGAGGAGCGGGAGTCCTTCAATGCCATGAAGACCCAGTGGGAAAACGAGAAAAACGCCATTGAAAAGGTGCAGCAGCTCCGGGAAAAAATTGAGGAACTGGGCCGTCAGATCGAGGCGGCTGAGCGCAATTACGACCTGGAGAAGGCAGCGGAACTAAAATACGGCCGCCTGCCGGAGGCGCAGAGGCAGCTGGCCGAGGAAGAACGCCGTGTTCAGTCCGCCAGAGAGAGCAATCTGCTCCGGGATCGGGTCACCGAGGAGGAAATCGCCCGGATCGTGGAGCGGTGGACGGGAATCCCCGTGTCCCGGCTGGTACAGGGGGAACGGGAAAAACTGCTGACCCTGGACGAGACCCTCCACAAGCGGGTGGTGGGACAGGATGAGGCTGTCCAGGCTGTCACCGAATCCATCCAGCGCAGCCGGGCCGGTATCCAGGATCCCAATCGTCCCATCGGCTCTTTCCTGTTCCTTGGCCCCACCGGTGTGGGCAAGACGGAACTGGCCAAGACCCTGGCACAGGCGCTGTTTGACGATGAGAATAACCTGGTTCGCATTGATATGTCGGAATACATGGAGAAATTCTCCGTATCCCGGCTGATCGGTGCGCCTCCCGGCTATGTGGGTTATGAGGAAGGCGGCCAGCTGACGGAAGCAGTCCGCCGGAAGCCCTACTCCGTGGTTCTCTTTGATGAGGTGGAGAAGGCGCACCCCGATGTATTCAATGTGCTGCTGCAGGTGCTGGATGACGGCCGGGTTACCGATTCCCAGGGCAGAACCGTGGACTTCAAGAATACCATCCTGATTTTGACCTCCAACCTGGGCTCTGAGTATCTGCTGGGCGGTATCAAGGCCGACGGCAGCATCGATGATGGAGCGAAGGCGCAGGTGGAAGCCTTGCTGCGGCGTTCCTTCCGTCCGGAATTTTTGAACCGTCTGGATGAGATTGTGTTCTATAAGCCTCTGACAAAGGACAATGTGACAAAGATCATTGACCTTCAGATTGCAAAACTGAACAGCCGTCTGGAGAATCAGCAGATCAGCGTGGTGCTAACGGAAGCTGCCAAACTGGCCATTGTGGATGCCAGCTATGATCCCCAGTACGGCGCCCGGCCTCTGCGCCGGTATGTCCAGCACACGGTGGAGACCATGCTCAGCAAGAAACTGCTGCGAGGCGAGATCCTGCCCGGTCAGACCGTCACCGTGGATGCTGCAGACGGAGAACTGATCCTGAACTAAACAAAAAGGCACCTCATAAGAGGTGCCTTTTTCTGCGGATGGAATCGTATAAATGATCGTTTATCTGACGAAGAGTATCTTGCCCTTTTCTTGTTTCGGCAAGAAAAGGGCGAAAAGAAGCCGACTTAAAGGGCGCTGTAATGCTTGCTCCCGCAATCATAGCCGCCCCTTTAAGAAATCCCCGGCCGCATCGCCGTAGGTTCCGGAGCACCTTAACCTAAATCCTGTTTTGGCAGAAAATGTTCCGATTTTCTGCCAAAAGTTCAGTTTCTTGCAGTATCGATGTGCACAGTGCTTCGGTATGGCGGCGGGGGGATTCCCAAGGGGGGGGCGCGATTGGCTCGTAGCGCCCCCTTGGGCTGAGTTCTTTGGTTACTTTCTTGTTCAGTGACAAGAAAGTAACATCGTCTCACTAAGGTAAACGATCATTTATCTGCCCAGTCAGGCAGTGCCTCAAACCGTTTATCGTCTCCCTTCCAGGGGAAGGTAATGCAGCAGGAAAACAGCATGGGCTCTTTCTTATCATCCCGGGAGCCGTACTTGTGGTCGCCCACCAGAGGAAATCCCCGGGAGGAGAACTGCACCCGGATCTGATGGGATCGCCCGGTGTGGAGCCGGATGCGCACAAGACTTTCTTCTCCGGCATGGAGGGTCGTAAACTCCAACCGGGCTTTTTTGACACCTTTGCGTTCTTTTTTGACCACAAACACCTTGTTCTTGCTGCTGTCCTTGAAGAGCAGGTCGCTCCAGTCTCCGGATTCGGTCGGTGTACCGTGCACCATGGCAACATACTCCTTGACCATTGTACCTTCCTGCACTGCCTTGCTCAATGCTGCGGCAGCCTGCTTTGTACGGGCATAGACCATAACACCGCCCACATTTTTATCCAGCCGGTGGATGGGGAAAATCTCACCGCCCAGCTGTTCTTTCAGTGCCGCGGGAACCTCTGCTTCCGAATCCAGTCCCACAGGTTTGATGCATACAGCGATGTCTTTGTCAGAATACAGGATCTCCATACAGGATCCTCCTTTGATTTATTGCGGTCATTATACCATACCCAGCACGCCAGGAAAAGCTTCAAGGTTGATTCTTTTGAAAAAAGTTGTATAATGATTTTATGATTGCAGTTTGGAGGCGGAAGAATGACCACAAAGGATTTCCAGAACAAATCTCCGCTGATGATTTTTCTCAGCTATTTCAAGAACCATAAAAAACTGTTTGCCATCGATGTCAGCTGTGCCGTGGGCATTGCGGTGATCGACCTGGCATTCCCCCTGGTGACCCGCAGCGCCCTGTATGACATGCTGCCGAACCAGATGTACCGGACCTTCTTTACTGTCATGGCAGTGGTGGTCTGCAGCTATCTGCTGCGTTCCGTGCTGAACTTTACAGTTGCGTACCTGGGCCATACTTTCGGTATCCGGGTGGAGGCGGACATCCGGCAGGATCTGTTCCGGCATATGCAGGAGCTGAGCTTTGATTTCTACGACCAGAACCGGACCGGCAAACTGATGAGCCGCCTGACCGCGGATCTCTTTGAACTGACGGAGCTTGCCCACCACGGCCCGGAGGATCTGCTGACCTCCGTTCTCACCATCTGCGGCGCCCTGATTGTCATGGGTTCCATCCGCTGGGAACTGGCCATGATCGTGGCGCTGACCATCCCTGTGTTCCTGGCGGTGGTGATGACCATGCGCCACCGCATGAGTCAGGCTTCCAAAGCCTCCAAGGAAAAGGTGGCTCACATCAATCAGGAGATCGAAAGCAGCCTCTCCGGTTTCCGCACCTCCAAGGCCTTTGCCAACGAGGAAGTGGAAGCAGCCCGTTTCTGCGCTGCCAATGACCTGTTCAAGACCGCCAAGCGCCAGTTCCACAAAGCCATGGGCATGTTCGTCAGCAGCATTGAATTCTTCCTGTGCAGCCTGAATGTCATTGTCATCGCGGTGGGCGGTTACTATGTGATGCAGGGCCGGATGGACTACCGGGATCTGGTGACCTTCAATCTGTACATTGCCACGTTTGTCAGCCCCATGCGAAAGCTTTCCAGCTTTTCTGAAATGTTTGCCAACGGCTTCGCCGGTCTGAACCGGTTTGTGGAGGTCATGCGTACCGAGCCCACCATTCAGGACAAACCCGATGCAAAGGTGCTTTCCGTTGTGAAGGGTGAGATTGCGGTGGAAAATGTGACCTTTGCCTATGACGGTGATCTGGCGGTGCTCCACGGTGTCAGCCTGCAGGTAGCCCCTGGAGAGACGGTGGCAATCGTCGGCCCCTCCGGCGGCGGTAAGACCACATTGTGCCAGCTGATCCCCCGGTTCTACGATGTGACCTCCGGCAGTATTTCCCTGGATGGCACTGACATCCGGGATCTGACCCAGAAGAGCATCCATGAAAATATCGGCATCGTGCAGCAGGATGTGTTCCTGTTTGCCGATACCATTCTGGAAAATATCCGCTACGGCAAGCCCGGCGCCACCATGGAAGAGGTCATTGAAGCCGCGAAAAAGGCTGAAATCTACGATGACATTCTGGCGATGCCGGATGGCTTCAACACCTACGTAGGTGAGCGGGGTACTCTGCTCTCCGGCGGCCAGAAGCAGCGTGTGGCTATTGCCCGGATTTTCCTGAAGAATCCTCCGGTGCTGATCCTGGACGAAGCGACTTCTGCTCTGGACTCCGTGACGGAAGCAAAGATCCAGCGGGCTTTTGACAATCTGGCGGTGGGCAGAACCACCCTGATCATTGCCCATCGTCTCAGCACCATCCGCAATGCCGACCGGATCATCTCCATTGCCGACGGCATCATCACTGAAGCCGGCAGTCATGCTGAACTGGTGAACACCGGCGGCATCTATTCCCAGCTGTATAAGACCCAGAATGCCCTTGCTTTAGAGGCAATGAAATAAAAAACAACCGCCGTGGAATCATCCACGGCGGTTTTGATGTACACTGATAAATGATCGTTTATCCTAGTAGTACGATGTTACTTTCTTGTCACTGAACAAGAAAGTAACCAAAGAACTCAGCTTAAGGAGGCGCTGAACGTCTTGCTCCCGCAATCCGATCCGCCCTCCTTAAGAATCCACCCGGCCGCACCGCCATAACTTCCCAGCACCTTAACGACCGAAGATTTTGGACATATGGACTTGCTGTTGGCGGCGGCTCCGCTCTCGCCGCCCTGCCGATGTCGAGGAATCTTCCCATTTTTGCAGAAATCGGGACATTTCTGCCAAAATCAGAATCTAAGTTAAGGTGCGACTAACTACCGGCGATGCGGCCGGGTGGGGTACATAGGGGCGGGTGGATTGGATTGCGGGAGCAAGACATACAACGCCGCCCCTATGCCTGC
>JAFZGL010000140.1 GCA_017555395.1 Oscillospiraceae bacterium
AAGCGGAGTACCGTCGGGAAGGAAAGGCATATCCTCCGGGGGAAGTATTCTTGATACGACACCCTTGTTACCGTGGCGGCCTGCCATCTTATCGCCGACAGAGATCTTTCTCTTCTGGGCGATGTAGATGCGGACAGACTTGGTGACATTGGGAGCCAGCTCATCGGAATTCTCCTTGGTGAAGACCTTGACATCAACAACGATGCCGCTTTCGCCATGGGGAACCTTCAGAGAGGTATCGCGGACTTCTCTTGCCTTGTCGCCGAAGATGGCACGCAGCAGACGGTCCTCGGGAGTCAGCTCGGTCTCACCCTTGGGAGTGACCTTACCGACCAGATAGTCGCCGGAACGGACCTCAGCACCGATACGGATAATACCGTTCTCGTCCAGATCCTTCAGGGTATCCTCGCCGACATTGGGAATGTCACGGGTGATTTCCTCAGGTCCCAGCTTGGTGTCACGGGCCTCAGTCTCGTGCTCCTCAATGTGGATGGAGGTGAAGACGTCCTCGCGGACCAGGCGCTCGTTCAGCAGGATGGCGTCCTCGTAGTTGTAGCCTTCCCAGGTGACGAAGCCGATCAGGACGTTCTTGCCCAGAGCCACCTCACCGCCGGAGCAGGAAGGACCGTCGGCGATGATCTGCTCGGTGTCAACACGCTCGCCAACCACCACGATGGGGCGCTGGTTGATGCAGGTACCGGCATTGGAACGGGCAAACTTGGTCAGAGCATGGTGGCAGATTTCGCCGTCATCATACTTGACAGTAATGGTAGTTGCGGAAACCGCGGTAACAACACCGGGCTTCTTGGCCTTCACGCAGACCTCGGAGTCCACAGCAGCCTTGTGCTCGATGCCGGTAGCGACAACGGGAGGCTCGGTGGTCAGCAGAGGAACGGCCTGACGCTGCATGTTCGCGCCCATCAGTGCGCGGTTTGCGTCGTCGTTCTGCAGGAAGGGAATGAAGGAAGTTGCGATGGAGATCATCATTCTGGGAGACACGTCAATGTAGTCGATGACATGACGGTCAACTTCCAGGAATTCGTTGCGGTGACGGCAGGTGATACGGGCATTGGCCAGGCAGCCGTTCTCATCCAGGGGCTCATTGGCCTGACCGATGTAGTAATCATCTTCCACATCAGCGGTCATGTATTCCACTTCCTGGGTAACGAAGCCGGTAGCCTTGTCCACCTTGCGGTAGGGAGCCTCCACGAAGCCGTACTCATTGATCTTGGCAAAGGTTGCCAGATAGTTGATCAGGCCGATGTTGGGACCTTCGGGGGTCTCGATGGGGCACATACGGCCATAGTGGGTATAGTGAATGTCTCGGACATCGAAGGATGCGCGGTCACGGCTCAGACCACCGGGGCCCAGAGCGGACAGACGGCGCTTATGGGTCAGCTCAGCCAGAGGGTTGTTCTGGTCCATGAACTGAGACAGGGGGCTGGAACCAAAGAATTCCTTGATGACAGCGGTAACGGGGCGGATGTTGATCAGGCTCTGGGGAGTAACAGCATCCAGATCCTGAACGGTCATGCGCTCACGGATAACACGGTCCAGACGGCTGAAGCCGATACGGAACTGGTTCTGCAGCAGCTCGCCCACGCAGCGCAGACGGCGGTTGCCCAGATGGTCGATGTCATCGGGGATACCGATACCCATGGCCACACAGTTCAGATAGTTGATGGAAGCCAGAATGTCATCGCGGATAATGTGGTTGGGGATCAGTCTGGTCATGTTCTCCTCAATGGCGGCCTGCCAGCCGTCAGCGGGAACAGTCTCCAGCAGTTCCTTCAGCACGGGGAAGTAAACCTTCTCACGGATGCCGTATTCAGCGGGATCAAAGTCCACGAAGCCAGCCATGTCCACCATGTTGTTGGAGAAGATCTTGACCTTTACGTCGCCCACGCGGACAACAGCTTCGTTGACACCCTTGGCGCTCAGTTCCTTGGCCTGAGAACGGGAGATGAACTCACCAGGCATGACCAGAATCTCACCGGTCATTGGATCGGCAATGGGCTCAGCCAGTTCCTGTCCGGACAGACGGGTCCAGATGTCCATCTTCTTGTTGAACTTATAGCGGCCAACCTTGCTGACATCGTAACGGTGGGCATCAAACAGCAGACCCTTCAGGTGTGCGTCTGCGGTTTCCACCGTGGGGGGCTCACCGGGACGGAGCCGGCGGTAGATCTCCAGCAGAGCCTCTTCACGGGTCTTGCTGGGGTCCTTTTCCAGGGTAGCCAGGATGCGTTCGTCATCGCCGAACAGCTCCTTGATCTGCTCATCGGTCACAACACCGGTCACATCGCCCAGGGCGCGGATCAGGCTGGTGATGGGCAGTTTGCGGTTCTTGTCAATGCGGACCCAGAACACATTGGAGTTGTCGGTTTCATACTCCAGCCATGCGCCGCGGTAAGGAATGACCGTAGCGGTGTAGGTGTGCTGTTCTGCCTTGTCCACATCGTGGCCATAGTACATGCCGGGAGAACGGACGATCTGAGAAATGATGACACGCTCAGCACCGTTGATCACGAAGGTGCCGCCATTGGTCATCACAGGGAAATCGCCCATAAAGATTTCCTGTTCCTTGATTTCGCCAGTCTCCTTGTTGCGCAGACGGACGCGGACCTTGATGGGCTTTGCGTAGGTGGCATCCCGTTCCTTGCACTCCTCAATGGTGTACTTGGGCTTGTCTTCCATGGTGTAATCCAGGAAGGACAGCTCCAGGTTGCCGGAGAAGTCAGTAATGGTGCCTGCATCTCTGAAGACCTCCCGCAGTCCCTCTCTCAGGAACCACTCATAGGAGTCCTTCTGGATCTTCAGCATGTTGGGGATCTGAAGAATCTCTTCGTACTTCGCGTAGGATTTACGCATGGTCTTGCCGAACATTACGTCCTTGACCATTGCCATATGGATCATCACAGCCTTTCTTACGAATTGTGTGTTGCTTACGATACGCCGGGAGGCGTTGTCATTTTCTCACAACTTGATACTTGACAGCGCCCCATTCCTGTGATAAAATGACCATGTTGGAAGTAAAGTCCATAAATGGGCATACTATCACAGTATGGATAGTCATTGTATCATAGGTATGGAATTTTGTCAATGAGGAAATTCCACATTTTCCGGGGATCTGCCCCGGTTTTTTTGCGCCTTTTTACCATTTCCATCACAATGCAAAAGCCCACACCATAAGGTGTGGGCTTTTTTTCAGATAATCGATTGATGCAAAGGCAGCACAATACCACTCGATTACAGAGCGGAATAACCGAAGCTGTTGACCAGTGCGTCAATACGGCGGCCTGCCTTGCAATAGGGGCACTCACGATAGTCATAGCTCTCATAATCCGGCAGGTCAGCAACGGAGTAGATGGAGTGGACAGGATAGCCGCCGACTTCGTCCACAGCGCGATAGATGCCGGCAACGCCAGTAACCTGACCGCCATAATAACCAATCGCTTCAATGGAACGCTTTGCGGTAAAGCCGGTGGTAACAGAGGCCATCAGCACCAGAATATGCTTGCCACGGATCATAGGCTGGATATTGTCACGGAAAATGATCTGAGAGTTTGCGTTATATTCAGGCTCCACAACATAAATGGTATTGTGGGCATTGACAGTCCGGTAACCAATCTTGGTCAGTTCTTCTGCCACACATGTACCCAGAACAGCAGTACCATCCAGGCACAGAATGGTATCCACAGGGACATTGTTGCCCAGGCGGGAAACCAGTTCATAGGCACTGTCTTTCGCTTCACTCAGACGGGTCTTGTTATAGGTAATGTCGATATAATAATTGATATGAGAATGGTTGGTTGCAAAATGGCCGCGGGCAAGGCGAAGAGGCACTTTGCCGTGACGGACAGGCAGATGGGTCAATTCAATCATAACGGTTACCTCCAAAATGTATTTTAAGACAGAAAAAGAAACGGCATTTTTCGCAGCCCGGCAACAGCGTTCCGGCCGGACTCCTGAAAAACGCTTTTTTTCATTATATCCCGGTACGCAAAAAAAGGCAAGCAGAAACAAACGCTCTGCCTTCCAAAATTTACCGTCTGAACTTAGTGAAGTTGCGCAAACGCAGGAGCTTTTCCTGCTTACGGAACTGCCGGCCGATGATCTTGCAAATTTTCCCGGTACGGATCATCCAGTGAACCTTGCCAAAGCTGGCCCACATGACATCGTCCGTTTCTCCAGGAAGAAGAACAATATCCTGAAGCGGCACCTGACGTTTCAGGCAATAGAAGTCATAAAATATAAACCGATCCCGTTCCGTTTCCAACAGTTCAAATTCATCCTGCTCCGCACGGATTCCCGTTTCCTCAAACAGCTCCCGGGCAATAGCCTGCCGGCTGGTTTCGCCAGCCTGAGCGGCGCCTCCGGAATTTTCCCAGGTTCCCGCAAAACTTTTTCCTTTTGCCCTGCGGGTCAGCAGCAGATGGCCTCTTCCGTCATAAACCCAGACACAAACCACGAGACCGTATTCGCCGGGCTGCCAGGGAGTTCCGCGTTTGTGCACACGTCCGGTCAGATTCCGATTCTCATCATAAATATCATTCCATTCCACAGACAACCCTCCTTTCCAGTCACTGCCTTCAGTTTATCACACCAGTTATCAAATGGCAATATCATTTCCGCAAAAGAAAGGGCGTACCATCGGTACGCCCTTTCCGTGTATTAACCAAACAAATGGAAGATGCCCAATGCTTCCAGCGCGATCAGGACAGCAGTAATACCCAGCAGAATCCAGCAGACCGCAACAATAATGTCCATCTGCTTCAGATTCAGGGGAATCTTGTCATACCAGCTTTCCTTCTGGATCTGAAAGAGGGATTTGGTTTTCTCCTCTTCCTGGGGGATCTCCTCCTGGAGGACTTCCTTTTCTTCAGCCATTACTTCTTAGCGACGTACTTACGGATGTCCATTGCGACAGCGGTAATGACGACCAGACCCTGAACAATGTAGTTGTAGTTGGGGTCAACCTTCAGGAACTGCAGAACGATCTTCAGCAGCTCAAAGACCAGAACACCAACCAGGATGCCAGGAACAGTACCGATACCGCCGGTGGTGGAAACGCCGCCGATGGTACAGCCGGCAATGGCTTCCAGTTCGTAGGAAGTACCCATACCTGCGGAAGCGCCGCCGGACTTACCGGTCATCAGGAAACCGGCAAATGCGTACATGCAGCCAGCCAGCATGTAGATCTGCATCAGCTTCTTCTTGACGTTGACGCCGGAAACTTCTGCTGCGTTCTCGTTGCCGCCGATAGCGTACATATACTTACCATGGGTGGTCTTGTTGTACAGGAACCAGAACAGCAGGCCAAACAGGACTGCGAACAGGATGTAGCCGGAGAAGCCCTTGAATTCACCGATGGCCAGAATCTTCCAGTTGAAGAAGTCCTTGAAGTTCTGATGGAAACCGCCGATGGGCTGTGCATTGGTATAGATCAGGTTGAAGCCGTAAACGATGGTCTGAATACCCAGAGTTGCGATGAAGGGAGGAACCTTCAGATAAGCAATGATGGAGCCGGAGATCAGACCGATAACAGCACCGATGGCCAGGACGATCAGCAGAACGACCCACATGTTCATTTCGGGCATCCAGGTGAACAGACGGCCGGCATAGTCCATACGCTGAACCATGACGCCGGTAAGGGTTGCTGCCAGAGCGGCCTGACGGCCTGCGGACAGGTCAGTACCCTTGGTGATCAGACAGCCGGAAACACCCAGTGCGATCAGGAAACGGATGGTAGTGTTGCCCAGCAGAACGTTCAGGTTCTCAAAAGAGAAGAAATTGTCAATGGTGAAGCCAACGATGATACTGACCACAGCCATCATAACAACGATGGGATTGCCCTTGATAAAGCCCCAGATCACCTGAGGAATACTCTTTTTGGTTTTCATTTCAATGTTTCCTCCTTTTATCATACGGTTTCAAACTGGGTAGCCAGTTCCATAATATTTTCCTGAGTGGCATCCTTGCCATCAATGAAGCCGGTGACACGGCCGTCACACATAACCATAACCCGGTCAGACATACCGATCAGCTCAGCCATTTCAGAGGAAATCATGATGATAGCCTTGCCAGCTCTTGCCAGTTCCTCGATAATGCAGTAGATCTCGTACTTGGCACCAACGTCAATACCACGGGTAGGCTCGTCCAGAATCAGGACATCAGGATTATTGGCCAGCCAGCGACCGATCAGAACCTTCTGCTGGTTACCACCGGACAGGCTCTTGATCTGGGTCTTGCTGGAGGGAGTCTTGGTGTTCATCTTCTTGATGTTGTCCTGCACCAGTGCCTCGATCTTCTTGTCATTGAGGATAAAGCCATAGTCCAGATACTGTCTCAGAGACGCGATGGAAATATTGTCCGCAATGCTGAGCACGCCCATGATGCCGGTAGCGCGGCGGTCTTCCGTCAGCATAGCGATACCCTGATCGATTGCGTCCTTGGGACGGTTGATGATCAGTTCCTTGCCCTGGTAACGGATGGTACCGGTGGTATGGGAACGCAGACCGAAGATACCTTCCATCAGCTCGGTACGCTGGGCACCGACCAGACCGGCAACGCCAAGGATCTCGCCCTTGCACAGCTGGAAGTTTACATGGCGGAAGGACTTGGGATTGATGGAGGTGAAATCCTCAACCTCAAAGACAACCTCACCGGGAACATTGTTGCGCTCGGGGAACAGGTTGGTCAGCTCGCGGCCAACCATCTTGGAAATAATAAAATCAGTGGTCAGGCCTTCGCAATCCCAGGTGCCGATGTACTGACCGTCACGCATGATGGTGACTTCGTCAGAAATCCGCAGGATCTCGTCCATCTTATGGGAGATGTAGACAATGGCAACGCCGTCTGCCTTCAGATCCTCGATGATCCGGAACAGGGCCTCAACCTCATTGGAAGTCAGAGAGGAGGTAGGTTCGTCCAGAATCAGGACCTTACAGTTGGCGGAAACTGCCTTTGCGATTTCCACAGACTGCATCTGGGAAACACTGAGTTCGCCGACCTTCTGGTGGGAGTCAAAGTTCATCCGCACCTTCTGCAGCAGAGCATCCGTGTCCGCATACATTTTGTCATGGTCAACAACAGGGATGATGCCCAGCAGCTTCTTCATGGGGTAGCGGCCCAGGAAGATATTCTCGCCGACGGTACGGGCAGGAATAGGCTGAAGTTCCTGATGAACCATGGCAATACCCATTTTCAGAGCTTCCAGAGGATCCTTGATGGAAACCTTTTCGCCTTCGTAAATGATTTCGCCTTCGTCCATGCTGTAAATGCCGAACATGCACTTCATCAGTGTGGACTTACCGGCGCCGTTTTCGCCCATCAGTGCATGCACCTTACCGGGACGCAGACACAGCTGTGCATGGTTCAGTGCCTTAACACCGGGGAAGGATTTGCAGACACCCCGCATTTCCAAACGGTATTCACTCATAGAGCAGACCTCCTATCTGCGATTTTTTCGTTCTAAGACTGTTGTCTCAGCGCAACGCAGGAACTTCCTGCGCTCCGCTCAGACGCATACACCCTCAAATGGGTGGGCTGTTTCCAGCCCACCCACAGAGCATACAGTCAGATATTAGCCGAAGTAAGCAGCGTCAACCTTCAGGTAGTCAACCCAGTAGTAGTTCTGCAGAGCTTCGCCCTTCAGAGCTGCGACAGCTGCGTCAACAGCAGCGTGGGACTGACCAATGTGGTCGTTCAGAACGGTACCGGTCATGGTGCCATTCTTAACCATCTCCTGGCACTCGGTCAGAGCGTCAACACCCAGCAGGTAGATGTCTTCGCCGACCTTGCGGCCGTGCTTTTCGATAGCAGCAGCTGCGCCCAGAGCCATGCCGTCGTTGTTGCAGAAGACGACTTCGATGTCGGTGCCGTACTGTGCCAGAGCGGCGTCAACGATTTCGTTGCCCTTAGCCTGGTCCCAGTTACCAACGTTCTCAACCAGAGCCTCGACAGCGACGCCAGCGTCGGTCAGAGCCTTGATGGAGAACTCAGTACGGTACTGAGCATCGGGGTTCTCGGGGTCACC
>JAFZGL010000017.1 GCA_017555395.1 Oscillospiraceae bacterium
CTGCCTGAGTTTTCAGATCGTCCGCCCCATGGCGTCATGCGAAAACGCCATGAACGCCCTGCTGCCCAGCGTTCTGCTGCGGGGCACCAAAAAGCACGGCGATCTGCGTTCCATCACCCACCGCTTGGACGAGCTTTACGGCGCTTCCGTCAGCGCCGTGGTGCGCCGGGTGGGCGATTACCAGACCACAGGCCTTTACTGCGGTTTCATGGATGACCGGTTCGCCCTGCCGGGAGATCAGGTTCTTTCCTCCATGCTGGATTTCCTGGCGGAACTGCTGCTGGAATCTCCCATAGAAGAAAATGGCTTCTGCGCCGCCTTCGTGGAGAGCGAAAAGAAGAACCTCATCGCCACCATCGAATCCGAACTCAATGACAAGCGGGCCTACGCCATGGGCAAGCTGCTGCGGACCATGTGCCGGGAGGACACCTTCGGTCTGCCCCGGCTGGGTGACAAGGAGCAGGTGGCTTCCATCGATCCCGTGACACTGTATGCCCATTATCAGAAAATTCTCCGGGAAAGCCCCATTGAGATTTTCTATGTGGGCAGTGCGGAAGGAGAGCAGATGGTCTCCCTGCTGCAGCCGCTGCTGTCCCGTCTGGAGCGCACACCTGTGGCGGCGGCGCCTCAGACCGGTTTCCATTCCTGCCAGGGCAGCGATCTGACGGAAACCATGGAAGTCTCCCAGGGTAAGCTGTGCATGGGTTTCACCACCCCCATCACCAACCGCACAGCGGAATTTCCCGCCATGCAGCTTTTAAACACCGTATTCGGCGCCGGCATGACCAGCAAGCTCTTCATGAACATCCGGGAGCGGATGTCCCTGTGCTATTCCATCGGCTCCGGCTACTACGGCAGCAAGGGCATCGTCACCGTATCCGCCGGTATCGATTTCGACAAGGAGACCGTCACCCGGCAGGAGGTGCTGCATCAGCTGGCCGCCTGTCAGGCAGGCGATATCACCGACGAGGAACTGACCGCCGCACGGCAGGCCATCCTCTCCAGCCTCCGGGCCACCCACGATTCCCCCGGCGCCATTGAGGGTTACTACGCCACCGCCGCCTTAAGCGGTATGAAGATGACCCCCGAGGAATACATGGCCGCCATTGAAGCTGTCACCAAAGAGCAGGTGGTAGCCGCCGCCAACAGCCTGCAGCTGCACACCACCTATTTCCTGAAAGGAGGCAGCCAATGATCCCTGTTTACTATCCCGAACTGGATGAAACCTGCTATCGGGACGTGCTGGAAAACGGCCTGACTGTGGCAGTGGTGAAGCGGGAAGGCTTTACCAAAAAGCTTGCCTACTTCGTCACGGATTACGGCGCCATCCACACGGATTTCACCCTGGAGGGAAAAGAATACCATGCCCCCGCCGGTGTTGCCCACTATTTAGAGCACAAACTCTTCGATATGCCCGGGCAGCGGGACGTCAGCGCGGAATTTGCCTCCCTGGGCGCCATGACCAACGCCTTTACAAGCTATGATCTGACCGCCTACTATTTTTCCTGCACGGAAAACTTCTCCGACTGTCTGAAGCTGCTGCTGGAATTCGTCTCCACCCCTTATTTCACCGAGGAAAGTGTGGAAAAGGAGCGGGGCATCATTGATCAGGAGATCGGCATGAACCAGGATGCCCCGGACAGCGTGATCTTTGAAAATCTGATGCTGTCCCTTTACCATCAGCATCCCATCCGGATCCCCATTCTGGGCACCTCCGAGACCATCCGGGAGATTACCGCCGAAACCCTGCACACCTGCCACCGGGCCTTCTATACCCCGGGAAATATGCTGCTGTGCGTGGTAGGCGATGTGGACCCGGAGGAAGTGAAGGCCCTTGCCCTTCAGGTGCTGGGAACCGATAAAAAAGAGGTGGGCAAAAAAGCAGCTCTGCCTGCTGAGCCCATGGTCTCTCCCAAAAAGGACACCGAACGCATTATGGAAGTGGCCATGCCCATGTTCAATCTGGCCTTCAAGTGTGAGCCCCTGGGTCTGGGAGACGAGGCCATCCGAAAGGAAATGGTGGCGGATCTGGCTGCCGAAGCCCTCTTCGGGGAATCCTCCGAGCTGTACCTGCGGCTGTACGAGGAAGGCATCATCGATTCCTCCTTCGGCGGCGGCTTTGAAACCATCGACGGCTGCGCCATGCTGATGTGCAGCGGCGACAGCGACGAACCGGCTGCTGTCCGTACTGCCATCTTACAGCAGGCCGCGAAAATCGCCGCGGAAGGCATCGACGAGACCGCTTTCCTGCGGATGAAGCGGAGCGCCCTGGGCAGACGGATCCGTCAGCTGGACAGCTTCGACGGCACCTGCTTCCGGGTCTGCGCCTACCACTTCTCCGGATTTGACTACTTCCGGTTCCCGGAGATCTACTGCAGCATCGAAAAAGAGGAGATCCGGGACTTTATCGCCCGCATCGTCACGGAAGAACGGAACTGTCTTTCTGTCATCAAACCAGTAACACAGTAATTCAAAAGCATCCGTATGCCCTCGTAAGCCAACGTTACTTTCTTGTCGCTGAACAAGAAAGTAACCAAAGAACTCAGCATAGGGGCGGCGCTGTATGTCTTGCTCAGCTCCGCGCTAAGAGCCGCCTTCGGCGGTTGCGCTCTGCACGCGCCTACGGGCGCAGCCGCAATCCAATCCGCCCGCCCCTATGTACCCCACCCGGCCGCATCGCCATGACTTCCCAGCACCTTAACGACCGAAAATCAGACGTATGGCCTCACTGTTGGCGGCGGCTCTGCACTCGCCGCCCTGCCGATGTGCACAGTACCATACTTCAGGTAGAAAATCGGGACATTTTCTGCCTGAACAGGATCTAGGTTAAGGTGCTCCAGCGCCTATGGCGATGCGCGCCGGGGGTTTCCAAAGGGGGCGGCTCCCGTGCGGGAGCTGCGGGCTGTCAGCGCCCCTTTGGCCTGCTTCTTTTGGTTCTTTTCTTGCAGGAGCAAGAAAAGAATAAAGATCACTTTGGTAAATAAACGTTCATTTGCAGCACTTATTTTAAAGGAGCATTCCTATGAATCCTGCCAACTATTCTTCCATTTCCTTCCCCTTTCTGGGAATCGAAGTGAATCCGCCCCGGATTCTGGAGCTGGGACCCCTGACCATCCACTACTACGGCGCTCTCATCGCCCTGGGTCTGGTGCTGGCTGTCATGTACAGCTGCAAGCGGGGGCACGAATTCGGCCTGGAGGAGGATGATATCCTGGACGGCGTCCTGTGGATCACCCCCTTCGCCATCCTCTGCGCCCGGATCTACTACTGCGCCTTCAGCTGGCATGAATACGCCGCCAACCCCATCTCCGTGCTCTACATCTGGAACGGCGGCATCGCCATCTACGGCAGTGTCATCGGCGCCATCATCGGCATGGCTGTCTTTGCCAAAATCAAGAAGGTGAAGATGATGGCTGTGGTGGATCTGATCCTCATTGCCTTCCTGATCGGTCAGTTCATCGGCCGCTGGGGCAACTTCGTCAACCGGGAGGCCTTCGGTGCCGCCACCGATTCCTTCTTCCGGATGGGTCTTTTCAACACCAGAACCAATGCCTGGGAATACTACCATCCCACCTTCCTGTATGAATCCGTGTGGAATATGGTGGGCTTCGTGATCCTGCACTTCCTGTCCAAAAAGCGGAAATACGACGGCCAGATGGCTCTTTCCTATGCCGCCTGGTACGGCCTCGGCCGCTGCTTCATCGAAGGCCTCCGGGTGGACAGCCTGTGGTGGGGTCCCTTCCGGGTCAGCCAGCTGCTGGCGGGCATCACCTGCATCGCCGCTGTCTGCATTTTGGCCTGGCAGTCCTTCAGACCCCATGACCCCGCAAAGCTCTGGGTCAATCAGGTGGCCGCAAAGAAGGCAGAACCCAACGAATAAGAAAACACCGGCGCTGAAAGACCAGCGCCGGTTTTTCGTATTTATCAGAGAGGAGGTCATATGGAAACGGGAAAATGAAGAAAATCCCGGAATTTTTTAGACTGCCCCGGCAGTTGCCGGGGCATAAAAGTGGATAACGGGTGCGGTAATACCCGGAACCGGTTTAGTCGGCCTTGCGGTTTGCCCAGTTCATGCGGCCGTAGCGCAGGGTGGAATCCAGAATCTCCCGCTGAAGTTCCTGACTCAGCTGCTCCTTCGCCGCTCTCCAGCGCCAGTTGCAGCCGATGGTGGAGGGAGTGTTGATACGGCAGGTATTGTCCAGACCCAGCCAGTCCTGCAGAGGGATGATGCAATACTTGGAGACACTGCTCATGGCCAGCGCCACAAAGGGCTGATGGATCTCTTCCTCGGGGGTGTAGAAATCGCAGATGTACCGGCGGGCCAGGGAGCGGTCCTTGGTGCAGATGGTATCGAACCAGCCCACGATGGTCTCGTTGTCATGGGTGCCGGTGTAGACCACGGAGTTGGGAATGTAGTTATGGGGCAGGTAATCGCTGGCGGAGCCGGAGTCCCGGGAATCAAAGGCAAATTCCAGCACCTTCATATTGGGGAAGCCGGATTCCTTCACCAGCTGGCGGACGGAATCGGTCATGAAGCCCAGATCCTCGGCAATGACCTCATGCCAGCCAAGGTTGCGCTCAATGGCACGGAACAGTTCCATGCCGGGGCCCTTTTCCCAGTGGCCGTTTTTGGCGGTGGTGTCGCCGTAGGGGATGGAATAGTACTCGTCGAAGCCCCGGAAGTGGTCGATGCGGGTCACATCATAGAGCTTAAACACATACCACATTCTGGTGACCCACCACTTGAAGCCGGTCCGGGCGTGATAGTCCCAGCGGTACAGAGGATTGCCCCAGAGCTGGCCGGTGGCGGAGAAGCCATCGGGAGGACAGCCTGCCACAGCGGTGGGCACATTGTTTTCATCCAGCTGGAACAGCTCGGGATTTGCCCAGGTATCGGCGGAGTCCATGGCAACATAGATGGGAATGTCGCCGATGATCTTGATGCCGTTTGCATTGGCGTAGGCCTTCAGTCTGCCATACTGCTGGAAGAACTTGAACTGCAGGTACATCCGGAATTCGATGTCGAAGTACAGCTCCCGGCGGTAGTAGTCCATGGCAAAACCCCAGCGCAGGCGGATATCCTGAGGCCACTCGTACCAGCACTTACCGTCGAAGCGGTCCTTCAGTGCCATGAACAGGGCATAGTCATCCAGCCACCAGCGGTTTTCCGTCAGGAACTGCTGATACTCGGGATTCTCGCTGATGCGGCTGCGCTCATAAGCCTTGCGCAGCAGGGGATAGCGGCCGTTGTAGAGGGCTTCGTAGTCAATGTCGGTCTCATCGTTACCGAAGTACACGGCATCGCACTCTTCCTTTGTCAGAACACCTTCTTCGATCAGCTCTTCCAGATCGATGAAATAGGGGTTTCCGGCGAAGGTGGAGAAGGACTGGTAAGGGGAGTCACCATAGCTGGTGGGGTGCACGGGAAGGATCTGCCAGAAGGTCTGGCCGGCTTTCTTCAGCCAGTCCACGAAGGAATATGCTTCCCTGGTAAAGCCGCCGATGCCGTAGCTGCCCGGCAGGCTGGTGATGCTCATGAGAATACCCGCTGCTCTTGCCATAGTATAACTCCTTTATCCCGCTGTTCGGGTTTGTGCCTTAATTATGCAACATTTTCTGCAACGTTTGCATGCACAGAATACAATATAAAGTAATATTTTGCAATACCCATTTTTCTGTTTTTTCAATTTCTATTATTTGCACAAAACATACGGGCAGTAAAACAGCAGTTTGTAGTACAGTTTTCCGGATTTCTCAAAATATTTTTCAGAGTCCATGGATTTCTCTGAAAATAATAATCATCCCGTATCTTTGCACATTCAGTGAAACTGTTGCACAATCCAATTCAGCAAATTTTTCTGTTTCCGGCTGTTTTGTCCTATTGTATCCCCGAGGAAAATTTTGTATAATAGGGGCAATATTTACCAAGGAGTGATTTACATGACCACCAATCCCTCTCCCAAGGCTCTTGCCATCATCAAACAGATGCAGCAGAACGAGCTGACAGAAAGCGTCATCTACGAAAAGATCGCCAAATTCGCCAAGGGCGATGAAAACAAGGCCACCCTGCTGCGGCTGTCCCGGGAAGAAAAGGCCCATTACGAAATCTGGAAGAAGTACACCGGCATCGAGATGAAGCCGGAAACCGGCAAAGTCCTGAAGTACACCTTCCTGGCCCGGACTCTGGGCTTCACCTTTGCCGTGAAGCTGATGGAAAAGGGAGAGTCAAACGCCCAGGAGGAATACGCCCTGCTGGCTCAGGAAGTGGAGGAGAGCACCGCCATCCACCATCAGGAAGAAGAACACGAACAGGCACTGCTTGCCATGCTGGATGAAGAGCGGCTGCAGTATGTGGGCAGCATGGTGCTGGGTCTGAACGATGCTCTGGTGGAGCTCACCGGTTCCCTGGCAGGTTTCGCCTTCGCCCTGCAGAACAACCGTCTCATCGCCCTGTCCGGTCTGATCGTGGGCATTTCCGCCACCTTCTCCATGGCATCCAGCGAATTCCTGGCCGCCCGGAGCGAAGGCCGCACCGATGCCCTGAAGTCCTGCTCCTACACCGGTGTTGCCTATCTTCTCACCGTTATCGCCCTGATCGCCCCCTATCTGCTGCTGCCCGCAGGCATGTACATCCCCGCCCTGATCTGCATGCTGGCTGTGGTCATCCTCATCATCGCCGGCTTTACCTACTATACGTCCGTCGCCCAGGACGAGCCCTTCAAGTCCCGTTTCCTGGAAATGGCCGTCATCAGCATTACCGTTGCCGTGGTATCCTTCATTGTGGGTATCCTGGCCAAGCAATTCCTGGGTGTGGATCTGTAATTACCATAAAATAAGGAAGCACCTTAAAAGGTGCTTCCTGTTCTGTCCGGGAGATTTACCATGGATACAATCAAAAACGAAACAAAAGAAAACCGTCTGATCTGCGCCACACTGTTCGCCTTTTTTGTCAGCGGCGCCTCCTCGGTGGTGCTGGGCAACCTGATGCCCTTCCTCCGGGAGGAATACGGCCTGGGCTATGCCCGTGCCGGTCTGCTGATGAGCCTGCCCTCCTGGGGTAATCTGTTCTCCCTGTTCGTCACCGGCTATCTGCCCACCTATATCGGCCGCCGGAAGACGGTGCTGACCACCGCGGTCTGGATGGCCATGGCCTTTGCCATCTTCTCCTTCGGCATCGGCGGTGCCGCACTGCTGGCACCTGCCTGTCTGATGGTGGGTATCTCCCGTGGCGGCAACAACAATTTCTGCAACACCATGATGTCCACGCTGCCCGGCAAAAAATCCGCCGTGGGCTACAATCTGCTCCACGGCGCCTTCGCCATGGGCGCGGTGGTCTCTCCGCTGGCCCTCATCGCCTGCACCCGGAATAATCCCTCCGGATGGCGGATCGCAGGCACCCTCATCCTGCTGCTGTGCCTGTGTCAGCTGGCGGTCTATCTGAAGATGAACCTTCCTGCCGAGAATATCTCCGGCAGCATCAAGACCGTGGACCGCAGCTTCCTGAAAAACCGGAGCTTCTGGCTGGGCGCTGCCATTCTGTTCTTCTACATCTCCGCGGAATATGCCACCGTCAACTGGCTGGTGACCTATTTCAAGGACACCGGCATCCTCAGCCCGGAGGTCTCCCAGCTGATGTCCAGCCTGCTGTGGGTGGTGATCTTCATCGGACGGATGCTGGGCGCCGTGATCATCGGCAAGATCTCCAGAAAGGTGATCCTGGTGGCAGACGGTGTGGGCATGCTGGCCTTCTTCCTGCTGGTATTCTTCAGCCGCAGCCAGATTCCCATTTTCCTGGGTGTCATGGGCATGGGCTTCTTCATGGCCACCATCTATACTTCCGCCATGACCCTGGGCACCCAGAAGATCAAGGGCAACGATCTAGGTGTCAGCACCATGACCTTCCTGGGCTCCACCGGCGGCATCATCACCCCGGCTGTTGTTGGATTTGTGGCAGAGAAAGCCGGCATCCAGGTGGGTATGGGCATCGTGGTGGGCGTGACTGCCCTGCTGCTGATCGCCATCCTCATCAGCGTCCGTTCCGACCGGAATGAGTAAAAAAGAAAGGACACCCGAAGGGGGGTGTCCTTTTTGTGTTTGCTCGGATAAAGGAGATCAAATATTTTTATTTCACTCCCATAACTATTTCAAATACCCGTTTTTTCAAATCACCATACGCGCAGGCCTGGGCGCCGATTTTCTTCAGTGCGGACAGGGTTATCGTTTTCTGATTGCCGCATTTTTCATTCAACACTCCGGTAGGCAGCAAGTAGAATTCCCACTGGGAAATCCGTAATGGATCGACGGTATCCTGTTCTGTATGTTTGTGAACGCAGAACACATAAATATCCGACTGTCGCTTTTGCTCCATGCCGAATTCATTTGTTTTACTGTCCCATCCATACGTCGGCTGGATGCCAAAAACTGGCTTTGACAGACTTTTCTGTTCCCAGGTCTGCAAATATCCGGAAGTTTTTACTTCTACGGAAATACCCTCTTTTGTGAGCAGATCATACTTGTCCCAAGATATTCTCTCTGTATCGCTGATTTCCAGCGCACAGGCAACAATATACTCAGCCAGTGCACCGCGTTCAGCATTGCCCACCAGATCCGAATATGCCCAGCGCCAAAAGTCTATTAAACAACTCACTTTATTTCCATCCGGGGCAACCAGGGCTTCATTACCGGTCAGGCGCTTAGGTTTCATTGCAGGATACATATTAACCTCCGTGGAAGCGACATTGTATTGCTAATTGTATAGGGATAATTGTATCTTAGCATGAATTGCAGAAAAAATCGAGAGGACATCATACAAATAAGTTGCAATCTTCTGATTTGATACGGGCAACAGGACTCGATTATATTATGGAGTGGCCTCCGTCAAGCCGTCGGCCGGCAGATGTCCGCGGAACATCTGCATTTAAGTGGGTTCTCGTCCTGCTACCAACATAAATAAAAAGGAGAGACCACAAGGTCTCTCCTTTTTATTGGTGCGGGCAACAGGACTCGAACCTGCACGCTCACGCAATGGAACCTAAATCCACCGAGTCTACCAATTCCACCATGCCCGCATATTCTTTTGTACCTCTGATTTTTACACGGAGAGGGATCCGAGGTGGAGCATATCGCTTAACCCACATTTATAAAAACAGGCAAGCCTGCTTTTAACGAACAGAACACAATTATTTTCGAGTTGCCCACAAGATAAAATCTATCTTTTTAACATCGGAAATATCCACATTAGGAAATAGTCTGTTGAACTCATTCAGCTTTTCTATAGCTTCGCTCGACTTATACCAGTCGCAAATGCGCTGATATAATTGTACTGTTTTCTGAAACCGGTTTTTTTCGTAATGATAAGGTGTGCGAAGTCCTAAGTTTTGCAATACAAACTTATCCCATATGGGCATATCCGGATTCACTGTTGCAAGAAGTTTGCTGCTGAACGATGCATGAATGGAGCCTGTCTCCTGATACAGATAGGTCACAATCTCCTCAAAGGTAAGCTCTCGGTTATGCTTATTTTGTTCCAGATAAGAATAATAAGAAGCATAGAAACTGGCGGGTCTTTGCCGCATACGGTAAAATCCATTAAAGAATTTCTGGAACTCCGCATCAGCAGAAACATCAACTTCGTGGACACGTTTCATGATCCAGTTGTATTTTTCTATACCGATCTCTACTCTGTCCAAAATCATTTCCATAGAAAAACCTTCTCTGAGGTGACGGCACCTAAATCCACCGAGTCTACCATGCCCACATATTCCGTTCACCGGTTGTCCGGTTATTTTACCACGGCAGTTTTTCCTTGTCAATCGGAACCGGAGGAATGCTGCAGGATATCCTGTGATTATGTATACAAAAAGTCCGTCATATGACACGATTCGCCCTTGACATTCCCGACCCGTGCTTGTAAAATAGACTCGGTATGGTGTACGCTGCCCACGGATTATCCACAGAGGCATGCGTTTCATTGATAACCGGCGATTCGAGCCGGGGTATACGTTTTGTGCCCGTCTGGGGTTTTTTGTAATGATTTTTGATCAGCCGAGACTGAAATGAGCTGATTATCATACGTTAATTTCATACTGGGACGAAGCGAATCACCCCTTCGATGCTGAAATTTTACAGAAGGAGGTGTGCTGCTAATTTATGGGTATCACAGTTATTGCCGCCATTATTGGTATTGTTGTCGGTCTTGGCATTGGCGTTATGGTGGGTATTACTTACCGGAAGAAGGTTGCCGAAAAGGAAATCGGCTCCGCTGAACTGGAAGCAACCCGTCTGATCAACGAAGCGATCCGCAGCGGTGAGAACCGCAAGAAGGAAATGCTGCTGGAAGCCAAGGACGAAATCCATAAATCCCGCACAGAGCACGACAAGGAAGTTAAAGAACGCCGCGCTGAGCTGAGCAAGCAGGAGCGCCGCCTGGAGCAGAAGGAAGCCACTCTGGACAAGAAGACCGAAGCCTTTGAGCGCAAGGAAGAGGATCTGGCCAAGAAACTGGCCAAGGTCGCCGAGACCCAGGCTCAGGCTGATCAGATCAAGGCTCAGCAGATGGAGACTCTGGAACGGATCTCCGAGCTGACCCAGGAGCAGGCAAAGCAGTATCTGCTGCAGAGCGTGGAAGAAGAAGTCCGTCATGAAGCCGCCATGAAGATCAAGGAGATCGAACAGCAGCTGAAGGACGAAGCAGAGGACAAGGCACGGGAGGTCATCTCCACCGCCATTCAGCGCTGCGCCGCTGACCATGCTGCTGAAGTCACCGTCTCCGTTGTGGCTCTGCCCAACGACGAGATGAAGGGCCGTATCATCGGCCGCGAGGGCCGGAACATCCGGACCCTGGAGACCATCACCGGCGTCGATCTCATCATCGACGACACCCCCGAAGCCATCACCGTGTCTTCCTTCGATCCCGTCCGCCGCGAGATCGCAAGACTGGCACTGGAGAAGCTCATTGTGGACGGCCGTATCCATCCCACCCGTATCGAGGACATGGTGGAAAAGGCCCGCAAGGAAGTGGACCGCACCATCAAGGAAGAGGGCGAGCGCGCCTGCTACGAGACCGGTGTCCACAACCTGAACCCCGAGCTGGTCAAGATCCTGGGCCGCCAGAAGTACCGCACTTCCTACGGTCAGAACGTTCTGAACCACTCCATCGAAGTGGCCCACATCGCCGGTCTGATGGCCGCCGAGCTGGGCATGGATGTGGCTCTGGCCAAGAGAGCAGGTCTGCTGCATGACCTGGGTAAGTCCATCGACCACGAGGTCGAGGGCAGCCACGTACAGCTGGGCGCTGATCTGGCCCGGAAGTACAAGGAAAACGCCGTCATCGTCAATGCCATCGAGGCACACCACGGCGACGTGGAACCCAAGACCGTCATCGCCATTCTGGTTCAGGCAGCCGATGCCATCTCCGCCGCCCGTCCCGGCGCCCGCCGTGAGAACGTGGAGAATTACATCCGCCGTCTGCAGAAGCTGGAAGAGCTGACCGGTTCCTATCCCGGCGTTGAAAAGGCCTTCGCCATCCAGGCAGGCCGCGAAGTCCGCATCATGGTCAAGCCCGAGATCGTCACTGAGGACAACATGATCCTGCTGGCCCGTGACATCGCCAAGAAGATCGAGTCTGAGCTGGAATACCCCGGCCAGATCAAGGTCAACGTCATCCGCGAGACCAAGGCAGTGGAATACGCAAAGTAAAAAAGATCCGCCCCGGAAGAAATTCCGGGGCGGCTTTATTCTGTCTGAATTGCCTCGCAGAGTTTTCTGCGCAATCAGAAAAGAAAGTCAAAATCATTTTATACCGGGGCATGTACCTGGCATAAAATACAACTCAGGCTGCAAGTGTGGAATTTGATTGACGTTGGCAAGCAAATTATGCGCGCAGCAGACTGCAAAAGTCTGGCGGAAAAGCCCGAAGGGATTTTTCGACAAATGTGATCCGCCCCGGAAGAAATTCCGGGGCGGTTTTCTGTTATTCCGTTTTCAGGAAGGTTGCCGTTAAAACCAGAGGACAGGCCAGCATCACAGGGTAGGCATACCGGAATTCAGCGTAGACCGGGGTTCCGATCAGCAGACCGAAGAGGATGGCCAGCCAGGGAAGACTCAGAAGCCATTCCTGTCTGCGGCGCTGCCGGTTGATGAAACAGCATCCCACTGTCAGCCAGGTATACAGACCGATGCTGAAAAGAGGCTGCGCAAGGGGGAACAGCTCTATGTGCAGCATCAGCTTTCGGAAAACGGTGCCCACGATATTTTCCGGTCGGGACACCAGACCGAACGCGTTTTCGGAAATGCCCTCAGCTGTGATCCAGTAGGCATAGCCGGCGTTCCAGTAACCCTTGGTCTGATCGATCCAGGCCTTCAGATAGGAGACCGGATTCCGCAGACCCATTCTCAGCCACAGCTTCAGATAGGCCATCGGATCTGCCTTCAGCTGCTCATGGCCGGGCGAGAGCCGCACCAGCACTTTCACCGGGTCGGACAGATGGGACAGATACACCCCGGCAATTTCCTCCGGCTCCGCAACGGTGCGAATCAGTTCCAGATCCTCCTGTGTAATGGATCCCCCGTCATAGCAGACTCTTGCCACCTGCTGCAGCGGGATGGAAAGTGCCTCCACCAGACCGGCACCCTCGATACCCATGGCGGACAGTGCCGGACCACAGAGCACAAACCCCACCGCCAGGATCACTGCCAGCACCGCTGCCAGCTTTCTGTTTTTCCGTCCTGCCAGCAACAAGGCAATCAGCAGCATGGAGACCACCAGCAATCCATTGGTACGCCACAGGCACAGCCCTGTACCGCCCAGCACAAACAGGATCCAGTCCCGCTTTTCTTCCTTTTCCACAGGGCAAAGCAGCCGGTACATGGAAACTGTCAGCAGAAGCGACGCACCGCTGAAGAGGATATCCTTCCAGACTGTCACACTGTAGACGATCTGATAGGGGATCAGGGCATACACTGCCCAGACTGCCCAAAGGCACCACCTGGGTGCCCCCTTCTGATACAGGGTCATGATCACATAGGAAAAACAGCCCGCCATGTACAGAATCTGGAATGCACTGAACATTGCCACACCCCAGTGCAGATCCCCGGTGAGCAGCAATCCCAGCTTTACAAAGATGCCGACGGTTCTGGTATGCCAATAGGGATTGGCATTTCTGTACTGCCCGGTGATGATCTGATCGATCTGATCCATGGTATCCCTGGTCATAACACCGGGCCACTCCACCAGAAGCAGAAAAACCAGATCGATCAGCACGATCACACCGAAGCTCAGGGCAAATATCCGGCCGGGACGGTTCCGTTTTTCCTCTGCCGTCCGAAGTCCCGGGAATACCCACAGCAGATACGCCAGTACATTGCTTCCGATACTCAGTCCACCCAGAAAGCTCAGGGTCATCCGCAGCAGATTGGTCAGGGAAGTGAAGGGTTCAAAGAGACAGTAATTTCCCAGGATTCCTGACAGGGAAAACACCGATGAAAAGAGCAGCACCCGGATCCGGCTGTCCCGGGAAAAAGGCAGGTCATGGCGGTAATTCTCACAAGTGCAGAAAATGCCTCCGCAGGCTATCAAAGCGCACACATAAAAATAGGTATCTGTCATCTGGATATGGGTCAGCCAGACCAGAATCAGCATCAGCTGGACCAGTACTGCCGGCTTGCTCCGGTGACAGGACTGGATATTCATCGCATCACATTCTTTCTGTCTTTTTTCTCTGTTTTTATTATTATAGTATACCATCCCTGTTTGTCAAGAAAACAGAAAACCCGGGAACGAAGACCGTTCCCGGGTTTGTTTCATGTGAAACAGTTTATTCAGCGCCCATGAGGATCCTTGCCAGTTCGGAGTTACCGTCCAGGATGACGGTCTTCTGCTCACCGTCCAGACTGCTCTTCAGAGCGTCCAGTGCCAGTGTGAATTCGTAGAATTCCTGCTTGTCCTCATTGTCGTAGGCCGCGGCCAGCATGCGCATATACTCCGCCTCACCTTCGGCCTCCAGCTTGGCAGCTTCGGCGTCGGCGTTGGAGACGATGATGGAGACCTGCTTGTCCACATCGTTGCGGATAATGGAGGCTTCGTAGTTGCCGTCGGCGGTGTACTTTTCCGCCATCTGCTTGCGTTCGGAAATCATACGGCCGTAAACCGCATTCAGGTTGCTCTCCGGCAGGTCGAACTGCTTGATCTTCACGTCTTCCACCCGGATGCCGTAGGTCTTGGCCAGGGCGTCCACATCGGTGGAGATGCCTTCGTAGATCAGGTTCCGCTCGGCGCCGTCGTTCATGTTGATGATGTCGGACTGAGCCAGAGTACCCATGACGGTCTTCAACTCATTGTAGGTCAGTGCGTCCAGACGCTGCTCCGCCACGGCGGTGGAGCCCAGAGTCTGGTAGAACAGCTTGGGATCGGAGATACTCCAGAGGATGTAGCAGTCCACGGTCATGTTCTGCTTGTCGGAGGTCAGCACCTCAGAAGGGGGAATGTCATAGAACTGGGTGGCCTTGGTGAAATACTTCACACTGTCCAGGAAGGGGATCTTAAAATGCAGACCGGCCCGGTCGGTGGTATCGATGATCTTGCTGAAGCGGACGGTGCAGGCATATTCATTCTCCCGGACGGTGAACATGGAGTTCAGTCCCAGCAGGATGGCCAGAACCAGGATAATCGTCACGATGGTTTTCTTCATATCAGTTCTCACCTCCGTTGGTGGTTACCAGGGAATCCAGAGGCAGCAGGCCCTGGACATTGGCGCCGTCGCCGGTGTTGATGAAGAGCTTCACATCCGGCAGGATCTCGGAAATGGCTTCGTAGTACATTCTGCTGCGGGTAATGGCAGGATTCTGGGCGTACTCGGCGTACATCGCCTCAAACATGGCCACCTGCTGGGTCGCCTCGTTGATACGCTTCTGCCGCAGGTATTCCGCGTTCTGGATCTTCTTGTCGGCCTCCGCCTGAGCCTTGGGCAGCTGGGCATTCTGGTAGGCCTTGGCGTCGTTGATAACGGTCTCGGCCTGCTGCTTGGCGGTCTCCACAGCCTTGAATGCTTCGATGACTTCCTGGGTGGGCGGCTCGGCATCCTGGATCTTCACATCCACCAGAGTCAGGCCGATGTCGTATTCCTCCAGGATGGAGGACACCAGATCCTTTACCTGCATCTGGATATTCTCCTTGCCGTCGGTCAGAACGGCATCTACCGTGGAGGAGCCCACCACATTGCGGATCTGGCTCTGGATCAGGTTGCGCAGGATCAGCTCCGGGTTATTGGAAGAATAGAGGTACTGCACCGGATCGGAGATCTTGTATTCCACGAAGAAATCCACGTTGACGATATTGTAGTCGCCGGTGATCATGGTGCTCTCGTTTTCGTTCACATTATAATTGTCGCCGTTGCTGGAATAGCCCAGTTCAATCTTCTGGTAGACGTTCACATCCACCTTCTTCACCTGCTGGATGCCGAAGGGGATCATGAAGTGGACACCGGCATCGGTGACATCGGTGACCTTTCCGAAGGTGGTCACCACCGCCTGCTGCTTGTCATCCACGGTATAGAAGCAGGTCATGGCTCCCATCACCAGCAGCGCAAACAGGATGAACACCACAGCGGTCTTGCCGAACCGTCTGAAATCCGGCTTTTTCTTCTCTTTCGGAGGCTGGGGAGGCACCCAGCTGTAGCTTCCGTTTTCTTCCATTGAACATTCTCCTTTTTTAGTATTGCAAATGATCGTTTATCATTCTATTGGTTCTTAATTCTTTTCTTGCTCCTGCAAGAAAAGAACCAAAAGAAGCAGGCATAGGGGAGGCGCTGACCGCCCGTAAGCTCCCGTACGGGAGCCGCCCTCCCCTATGTACCCCACCCGGCCGCATCGCCGTAGGCGCTGGAGCACCTTAACCTAAATCCTGTTTTGGCAGAAAATGTCCCGATTTTCTGCCAAAAGTTCAGATCCCTGCAGTATCGATGTGCACAATGCTTCGGTATGGCGGCGGGGGGATTCCCAAGGGGGGCGCGATTGGCTCGTAGCGCCCCCTTGGGCTGAGTTCTTTGGTTACTTTCTTGTTCAGTGACAAGAAAGTAACATCGTCTTACTAAGATAAATGATCATTTATGCTTTTACATCCGTTCAAATCCCAGGTATCTGGTTCCCTGGAAAGTGAGCTTACCTTTGTCGCCCTCCACCAGAAGGCCGTATTCGTGGCCCTGGAGCCGCAGTTCCATCCGGTCACCGGTTTCAAACTGGAAGGTGACATAATAGGTGGTTGATGTGCGGTTGGCAACATCATTTGCCCCGCGGCGGCGGGACACATTGGTCCGTCTGCTGACCACCTGGGCATCGACGATTAGTCTGGGCGCATGGTTGTTTTTGTTCCACTGCAGCAATTCCCGGAGGATAGTCAGTGCGACAATGGCAAAAACCAGCAAAAACATAACAGGGAACAGCACTGACATGAGATTGAATCCAAAACCAGGGTACATCATGCTCATCCCTCCTTATAATTCCCCGATCATCTTCTCTGCGGCGGTGCGCAGGGTATTGGCAGCCCAGACAGTGAGCATGATCCGAAGCACACGGATCAGCTTGTCTCTGGCACCGGGAACAGGTTCCGCATAATCTGCGGTGATCTCCTGCAGGGCGTCTTCCCATTCCTTGTCGCCCCCCACCTGACGGGCACGGGCCGCCAGCCGGACAAACATGAAATAGAGCTTCGCGTCATCCACCAGGTCATCGCTTTCATCCTCCAGACGGCCGTTCAGATAGCTCATCAGGCTGCAGACCTGCTCCAGCTGCAATGTGCCCTTCAGCATGTTCATATTGATGATCCGGCAGACCTGGGCCATGTCATAGCGCTTGCCCCGGGGAGAAGGGAGAAACCCCCGCTTCACCCAGTTCTGAACCGTGTGGCTCTCCAGGCCGGTGACCGTGGCCACCTGACTTAAGGTGAGGCCGCCTGCCAGAAACATGGAGGAAAACAGGTTTTCGATCCGGTCGGCATTGGTGCGGTCATCTTCCAGCGTGGTGCCGGGTATGATCCAGTTCATTTTTCCGCCTCCTTTCTTTGTGATTACAGTATATCACATGGTCACGTGACCGTCAATAGAGATTTTGAGATTGTATTGTTAATACATTGTGAACGGGTTTTTGTATAGGAAAATCAAAACCCCTCTTTACGAACTGAAAAAAGTGTTGTACAATAAGGCCAATCTACGATGGGAGGTGGAGCCATGAACTGCATGAAGTGCGGCAGAGAAATCGCCGAAGAAACTGTCTTCTGTGAAACCTGTCTGGAGGATATGAAAAAATATCCCGTCAAGCCCGGCATTGCCATTCAGTTGCCCGGCAGAAAAGACGCACCCGTCCCGCGCAAATCCCACACCAGGCGCCGTCAGCCTCCCACCCCGGAAGAGCAGATCCAGAAGCTGAAGAAACGGCTCCGCCGGATGACCCTCCTCTGGCTCATCACCGCGCTGCTTCTGGCCGCTGCCATCTATCCCACGGTGGAATACCTCACAGGCCGCAATATTCTGCTGCCCGGTCAGAACTACTCAACCATTACGGAGGCACCCCAGCCGTAATGTGTTTCACGTGAAACATCGGGTTTTCCGTCGGATTTTCTGTTTCACGTGAAACAATCAGAACGCCAGAGATTACAGGAGGCGAAGAATGGGAAGAATAATCGCAGTCGTCAATCAGAAAGGCGGTGTGGGCAAAACCACCAGCGCCGTTAACCTGACAGCCGCCCTGCACGATCTGGGCCTGAAGGTGCTGCTGGTTGACTTTGACCCCCAGGCCAATGCCACCTCAGGCATGGGCGTAGACAAAAGAAAAATTAAATATTCCGTCTATGATGTGACCATAAACAACGTTCCTGCACAGCAGGCAATTGTGAAAACATCATTCGGAGATGTGCTGCCGGCCTCTGCCGATCTGGCAGGTGCTACCGTGGAGCTGATCGGCGCCGAACACAGGGAATGCCAGCTGGACATGGCCCTGAAGGATATCAAGAGCGATTACGATCTGATCTTCATTGACTGTCCTCCGTCCCTGGAACTGCTGACACTGAACGGTCTATGTGCCGCCGACTCCATCCTGGTGCCGGTGCAGTGCGAATACTATGCGCTGGAAGGCCTCAGTGATCTGATGGCAACCCTGCGGATGGTGAAGCGGAAGCTGAATCCCAGACTGGAGATCTTCGGCGTTGCCCTGACCATGTTCGACGGCAGAACCAATTTCTCCACTCAGGTGGCCCAGGAAGTCCGCCGTCATTTCCCCGGCAAGGTCTTTGCGGCAGTGATCCCCAGAAATGTCCGTCTGGCAGAAGCCCCCAGTCACGGCATCCCCGTGACCCACTATGACCGCTCCAGCCGGGGATCCAAGGCATATCTGGCTATGGCGGAAGAAATCAAAGCAAAACTGTAAGCACCACAGAAATTGAGGTGAACCAATGGCATCAAAAAACGCAAACAAAGGTCTGGGCAAGGGTCTGGGCGCGCTTCTGGGTGACTTCACAGAAGAACCCCTGGAGAAAAGCGCCTATCAGATGCTGCCCATCTACAAGGTAGAACCCAATCCGGATCAGCCCCGTCAGGACTTTGATGAAGAAGAACTTCAGGCGCTGGCAGATTCCATTGAAATCCACGGAATCATTCAGCCTCTGACCGTCCGGGAACTGCCCTCCGGTTACTATCAAATCATCGCAGGCGAACGCCGCTGGCGCGCCGCACGGATCGCAAACCTGAGCGAAGTTCCCGCCGTCATCATGGAAGCGGATGACCGGAAGGTCAAGGAACTTGCCCTTATCGAAAACCTGCAGCGTCAAGACTTAAATCCTGTGGAAGAAGCTCTTGGCTACCAGTCCCTGATGCAGGAATACGGTCTGACTCAGGAAGACGCTGCAAAGCGGGTAGGCAAATCCCGTCCCGCCGTAGCAAATGCCCTGCGTCTGCTGAATCTGCCCGGAGAGGTTATGGAAATGGTCCGCTCCGGCAAGCTGTCCGCCGGTCACGCCAGAGCCGTGCTGGTTCTGAAAACCGAAAAGAAACAGCTGGAAGCTGCTCAGAAAATCTCTGCACTGGGACTTTCCGTCCGCCAGGCGGAACTGCTGTGCAAGAATATGGCCAAAGAGGCACCGGTAAAGCCGGAGCCCGATGTGATCCATGTAGACTATGTAGCTGAATGCGAAAAGCAGCTGAGTAAGCAGCTGGGCCGTGGTGTCAAGATCATCAACGGAAAGCGCAAAGGCAAATTCGAACTGGAATTCTACGGCCCCGAGGATCTGCAGATCCTGCTGGACGCACTGATGAAACTTCAGAAATAAATTTTCTCAAATTCAAAGAGAGGTAATAAACATGTTAGACATTATCAAGATCAGAAAAGAGCCCGATGTGATCAAGGCCGGTCTGAAGGCCAAGGAAGTTGACTGCGACGCCATCATCGACCGCATTCTGGAACTAGACGTTCAGGTCCGCGGTCTGAAGACCTCCACCGAAACAAAGACCGCTGAGAAGAACAAGCTGGCCAAGGAAAACGGCAAGCTCTTCGGCCAGAAGAAGGGCGCTGAAAAGCGCGGTGAAGATGTCTCTGCTATTGAAGCACAGATCGCAGCCAACATGGCCGCTTCCGTGAAGATCGACGAGGCCATCGCTGACGACAAGTCCAAGCTGAAGGAACTGGATGCCGAGCTGCTGCAGAATCTGTACGCTCTGCCCAATATGCCCGATGCAGACCTGCTGCCCGGCGGCAAGGAAAACAACGAGCCCCTGCGCTACATCGGCGAGAAGCACTCCTTCGACTTCGAGCCCAAGCACCACGTGGATCTGTGCACCGATCTGGGTCTGATCGACTATGAGCGCGGTGTCAAGCTGGCAGGCGGCGGCAACTGGATGTACACCGGCATGGGCGCACGCCTGGAGTGGGCTCTGCTGAACTACTTCATCGACACCCACACCGCTGACGGCTACGACTTCATCCTGCCTCCCCACATGCTGGAGTACCAGTGCGGTCTGACTGCCGGTCAGTTCCCCAAGTTCGCCGACGAAGTCTTCAAGATTGCCAACCATCCCACCGAAGGCGGCACCTTCTACATGCTGCCCACCGCTGAGGCTGCTCTGGCTTCCGTCTACCGTGATGAGATCCTGACCGAGGCTGATCTGCCCAAGAAGTTCTTCGCCTACACTCCCTGCTTCCGCCGTGAAGCCGGTTCCCACCGTGCCGACGAGCGCGGCATGGTCCGCGGCCACCAGTTCAACAAGGTGGAAATGTTCCAGTTCACCACTCCCGAAGGCTCCGATGAGGCATTCGAAGAGCTGGTGAAGAAGGCAGAAAACCTGGTCGCCGGTCTGGGTCTGCACTTCCGTACTGTGAAGCTGGCCGCAGGTGACTGCTCCGCTTCCATGGCCAGAACCTATGACATTGAGATCCTAATCCCCTCCATGAACGGCTACAAGGAAGTCTCCTCTGTCTCCAACGCCCGTGACTACCAGGCACGCCGCGGCAACATCCGTTACCGCCGCGCCGACGGCAAGCTGGACTTCGTCCACACCCTGAACGGCTCCGGTCTGGCTACCTCCCGTATCTTCCCTGCTATCGTGGAGCAGAACCAGCGCGCTGACGGCTCCATCGTTGTTCCCGAGGCACTGCGCAAGTACCTGGGCGGCATCGAGGTCATCGAAAAGAAATAAGCGGTCAGTGACCGCAGACAAAACGTTACCAACCTGAGCGGTCATCCAACTCCTCTTGGGTACCGCTCGGTAACGATAAAACCAGTGGAAAGAAAGGAAGAAACAAATGAAAAAACCCGCATGGATTGACGAATTTATCGCGTTTGCCGTTAAGGGCAACGCAATGGCACTGGCTGTCGGTACCATCATCGGTGCTGCCTTCTCCACCATCACCAAGTCCCTGACCGACGACATCATTATGCCCATCATCGCCATCTTCATGGGCGGCATCGACTTCTCCGAAATGAAGATCGTCCTGCCCCGTCTGTTCGGCGACCCCGTTCTGGATGGAGCCGGCAATGAGATTCTGAACACCCTGAACTACGGCAACTTCATCTCCGCCATCATCAATTTCCTGATCCTGGCACTGGTTGTCTTCTTCCTGGTCAAGAGCCTGAACAAAATGGCTGAGATTGGCAAGAAGAAGGAAGAAGAGGCCGCCGCAGCTGAACCCCCCGCACCTCCTGCCCCCAGCGCAGAGGAAGTTCTGCTGACTGAGATCCGGGATCTGCTGAAAAACAAGTAATAATCCTGTTTTTACATAATTCACCGAAATGTTTGTAGTTTTCACCTCAGGTATGTAAAAACCAAATATTTAAAGTCAATTTATTGGCAAATCGTAACAAAAATATCGATAAACATTTGACAAATACGCCCAAAGGATTTATAATAAATCCTGATGGGCGTATTTTGTCGCCTGTCATAAAGTTTTCTATAATTCTGAAAGGACGGATCAGAAACATGTATAAAATCGTACGCAAAGAAGAACTGAACTCTGCCGTTACCCTGCTGGAGATCGAAGCTCCCTTCATCGCCAAGAAGGCTCACGCAGGCCAGTTCATCATCTTCCGCATTGATGACCAGGGCGAGCGCGTTCCCCTGACCATCGCAGGCTATGACCGTGAGAAGGGCACCGTTACCATCATCTTCCAGAAGGTCGGCTTCTCCACCATCGCTCTGGGCGCCCTGAACGAAGGCGACTACATCAAGGACTTCGTCGGCCCCCTGGGCAAGCCCACCCACACCGAAGGCGTCAAGCGCGTCTGTGTCGTTGGCGGCGGCGTCGGCTGCGCCATCGCTCTGCCCTCCGCTGCTGCTTTCAAGGAAGCAGGCGCTGAGGTTGACGTCATTGTCGGCTTCCGTTCCAAGGACATCGTGATCCTGGAGGACGAGTTCCGCGCTGTCTCCGACAACATGTACCTGATGACCGACGACGGCTCCTACGGCGAGCACGGCTTTGTTACCGTCAAGCTGCAGGAACTGTTGGAGAAGGGCAACAAGTATGACGCTGTCCTGGCCATCGGCCCCATCCCCATGATGAAGTTCGTCTGCAAGACCACCGAGCCCTTCGGCGTCAAGACCATGGTCTCCCTGAACCCCATCATGATCGACGGCACCGGCATGTGCGGCGGCTGCCGTGTCACTGTCGGCGGCGAAGTCAAGTTC
>JAFZGL010000141.1 GCA_017555395.1 Oscillospiraceae bacterium
GTCCGCCGGACGGTGCTGGAAAACACCGGCGAGGCGCCGGTACAGATCAATAAACTCATGAGCATGTCCCTGGATTTGTTCGGGGAGTACAACATGACCACCTTCAATGGCGGCTGGATCGGGGAGATGCGGCGGCAGGATACGGGCGTGGGCGGCGGTAAAGTGGTCAACGAGAGTCTGACAGGCGCCTCCTCCAACCGGCACAATCCGGGGTTTCTCCTGTGGGAACCGGACACAACGGAGACGGCGGGCCGGGTCTACGGCTTCAATCTGGTCTACTCCGGCAATCACTATGCCGCTGCCCAGCGGTCGCTCCAGGGTTATACCCGGGTGATGCAGGGCATCAATCCCAGCAATTTCTGCAGGGAGCTGCTGCCTGGTGAGATTTTTGAGACACCGGAGGCGGTGCTTTGCTTCAGTGAGGAAGGCTTCGGCAGGATGTCTCACCGGATGCACCGGTTTGTAAACGACCATATCGTTCCGGAATACTGGCAGGGCAGACCCCGGCCGGTGCTCTACAACAGCTGGGAAGGCTGTATGTTTGATTTCAATCAGCGAAGATTACTGGAACTTGCCGACCGGGCGAAAAACTTAGGCTGCGAGCTGTTTGTGCTGGATGACGGCTGGTTCGGTGCCAGAAACAACGATAAGGCCGGTCTGGGCGACTATACCGTCAATGCCAAAAAACTGCCCGAGGGTATGGAAACTCTGGCCAAATGGATTCGGAGCAAAGATTTGGAATTTGGCCTCTGGTTTGAGCCGGAGTCCGTGAATCCGGATTCCAATCTCTACCGGGCGCATCCGGACTGGGCACTGACCGATGACTTTAAACCGGTGCTGGGCCGCCACCAGCTGCTGTTGGATCTGACGAAGCAGGAAGTCCGGGACTATATCGTGGAGCAGGTGGGCGGCCTGCTGGACAGAGCGGGCATTGCCTATGTAAAGTGGGATATGAACCGGCACTCCGTGGCCCTGGGTGCGAAGGCACATGACTATATTCTGGGCCTGTACGATGTCCTGCGGCGGATCTTTGAGCCCCGGCCTCAGGTGCTGCTGGAGAGCTGCTCTTCCGGCGGCAACCGGTTTGATCTGGGTATGATCTGCTTCTCGCCCCAGGTCTGGTGCAGTGATGACACCGATCCCATTGAGCGGCTTACCATTCAGGGGAACCTGAGTTTCCTCTATCCTCAGTCCACCTTCGGTGCCCATGTCAGCGCGTCTCCTCACGCCCAGACCCTGCGGTCAACGCCGCTGGCCACCCGGGCCAATGTGGCGTATTTCGGATGCCTGGGCTATGAACTGGACTTAAAGCATCTGCTGCCGGTGGAAATCAGGGAAATAAAGGCGCAGATCTCCTTCTATAAGCAGTACCGCCAGGTGTTCCAGTACGGCGAATTCTCCCGGACAAAGCTGGGCTGGCAGGTATCCGACGGAAAGACAACTTTGGCAGGTGTGTTCCATGGCCTTGTGTATGCGGCGCCCGGATATGAACAGCTCCGGGTCACGGGACTGGACGCAGAAAAGTCCTATCATGTCACCTCTCTTGCCCAGGCCATCCGGGTGGGACAGTTCGGAAGTCTTCTGAAACACGTGGTGCCTGTGAACATCAATCCCAACGGAATGCTGCTTCGGATGGCGGACAGCCGCTATACCCTGAAAAACGCGGTGGAGGATGTGACGGTTTCCGGCGCTGCTCTGGAAGCGGGAATTTTGCTGAAACCCCTCTTCCGGGGTACCGGTTACGATGAAAACCAGCGGACTCAGGGAGACTTCGGTTCTGATATTTATATCATCGAGGAAATATTAATATAACCCAATATGCATGGAAAACGCCCCGGAATCCCGGGGTGTTTTTCGCTTTTGCCGTAGACATTGAGGGAAAGAAATGGTATGATATTGTCAGATAATATGGACTCAACCTATTGGAGTCCCATGAGAATACAGGAGGAATCTGCTATGTCCGTAAGTACCCTTGTTCTGAACCCTGAAACAAAGGCTGCTCTGGATGCCGGTTTTGCAGCGGCATTCGGCGGTTCTCCCGAACGTTATTTTTCCGCTCCCGGCCGTACCGAGATCGGCGGCAACCACACCGACCATCAGCGGGGCCGGGTTCTGGCGGCAGCTGTAAATCTGGATACTGTGGCGGCTGTCCGTGTCAACGGCACCGATACCATCCGGATCCTGTCCAAGGGCTATCCCATGAGCGAGGTCAATGTTTCTGAACTGACCCCTGTGGCCTCTGAGATCAACAGCACCCCCGCTCTGATCCGGGGTGTGGCTGCCCGTTTTGCGCAGCTGGGCTGTGAAGTCAAGGGCTTCGATGCCTACTGTGAGTCCACCGTTCTGCCCGGCTCCGGCCTTTCCTCCTCCGCTGCCTACGAAGTGCTCATCGGCACCATCGTAAATCACCTGTTCTTCGAAGGCAAGGTGTCCCAGCCTGAGGTGGCCATGATCGGTCAGTATGCCGAGAATGTGTTCTTCGGCAAGCCCTGCGGCCTGATGGATCAGATGGCCTCCGCTGTGGGCAACCTGATCACCATCGACTTCTTCGACAAGGAAAATCCTGTGATCAAGCCTGTGCAGGTGGATTTCTCCGCCTACGGTCATGCCCTGTGCATCATCGATTCCGGTGCCGACCATGCGGACCTGACCGATGAATACGCCGCCGTTCCCGGCGAAATCAAGGCTGTTGCTGCCCACTTCGGCAAGGAAGTGCTGACCCAGATTGACGAGGCTGATTTCTACGCCGCAATCCCCGAGCTGCGCAAGTCCTGCGGTGACCGGGCTGTCATGCGCGCCATCCACTTCTATCAGGAAAATGCCAGAGTGCCCCAGCAGGTTGCCGCTCTGGAAAACGGCGATTTTGAAGGCTTCCTGAATCTCATTAAGAAGAGCGGCTACTCCTCCTGGATGTATCTGCAGAATGTCATTCCCGCAGGCTACAAGCAGCATCAGGATGTGGCGGTTGCGCTGGGCCTGTGCGAGCACTATCTGAACGGTCGGGGTGCCTACCGTGTCCACGGCGGCGGATTTGCCGGAACGGTTCAGGCCTTTGTTCCCTATGATATTCTGGATCAGTTTGTTGCCGGTATCGACGGTGCTCTGGGCAAGGGTGCCTGCCATGTGCTGTCCATCCGTCCCCAGGGCGGTGTGCCGGCTGTTGCGGAGGGTTAAGCTATGAAGATTGAAACTTACATTGATTCTCTGGTATCCTATGCCATGAACTGCGGTCTGGCAGAGCCCTGCGATCATGTGGTTCTGACCAACCGTCTGCTGGATCTGCTGCGTCTGGATGACTATGTTCCCTCTGATGAGCCCCAGTCTGAGGACCTGGAGGAGATCCTGGCCGGTATTCTGGATTATGCGGTTGCCAAGGGCCTCTGCGATGACGGCATTACCGCAAAGGATATTTTCGATACCCGCATCATGGGTGCCATCACGCCCATGCCCCGGGAGGTCATCGGTGTATTCCGGTATCTGTATCTGGAGGATCCTGTGGCTGCCACCGACTGGTATTACAAGTTCAGCTGCGATACCGACTATATCCGCCGCTACCGCATTGCCAAGGATATGCGCTGGAAGTATGCTTCTGAGTACGGCGACATGGATATCACCATCAACCTCAGCAAGCCTGAGAAGGATCCCAAGGCCATCGCTGCTGCCAAGAACGCTCCCCAGAATGCCTATCCCAAGTGCCAGCTGTGTGTGGAGAACGAGGGTTATGCCGGTCGGATGAACCATCCTGCCCGTGCCAATCACCGGATCATTCCCATCGATATCTGCGGCCAGGACTGGAGACTGCAGTACTCTCCCTATGTCTACTACAATGAGCACTGCATCGTGTTCAATTCCCAGCACGTGCCTATGAAGATCGATGAGGGCGCCTTTGAGAAGCTGCTGGACTTCGTCCGTGTTTTCCCCCACTACTTTGTGGGCTCCAATGCGGATCTGCCCATCGTGGGCGGCTCCATCCTGAGCCACGAGCATTTCCAGGGCGGTCACTATACCTTCGCCATGGAGACCGCTCCCATCGAAACCGAGATCACCTTCAGGGGCTTCGAGGATGTGAAGGCCGGTATCGTCAAGTGGCCCATGAGTGTCATCCGTCTGGACGGCGAAGATCCCAAGCGCCTGTCCCAGCTGGGCGGTAAGATTCTGAACGCATGGCGGGGCTATTCCGATGAGAGCGTCGGTGTTGTTGCCTTCTCCGACGGCGAGCCCCACAACACCATTACCCCCATCGCCCGCCGCCGGGGTGACCTGTACGAACTGGATCTGGTGCTGCGCTGCAACATCACCACCGAGGAGCATCCTCTGGGCGTGTTCCATCCCCATGCGGACAAGCACCATATCAAGAAGGAAAACATCGGCCTCATCGAGGTCATGGGTCTGGCAGTTCTGCCCAGCCGCCTGAAGGGCGAACTCAGCGACCTGGCTGCCGCCATCGTGGCAGGTAAGGACATTGCTGCGGATGAGACCCTGAACAAGCATGCCGCCTGGGTGGAGGAACTGAAAAAATCTTACACCTTCACGGAAGAAAATGCTCTGGACATCATCCTGCAGGAGACCGGCAAAGTCTTTGCTGCTGTTCTGGAGGATGCAGGTGTCTACAAGTACACCGAGGAAGGCAAGGCTGCGTTCCTGAAGTTTGCAGATGCAGTTAATCAGGCCGACTGATAAACGGAAATGTGCATATAAAAACCGCCGGGACATCCCGGCGGTTTTTGGTTGATGTGACAAAAAACACAATAAAAGAGAATTATTTTTATGAAGATGAAGATAAACGTAAGATTTATTACACACAGTAAAAAAGATGGCATAAAATGTCAGATTCAATCATGGAAATGGAAACTTTTTTGCACTATGCTATGATCAGCTACAAAGTGTAGTAATAAAAGGAGGAAATTTCTATGGATGCTTTACAAATTGCCAACAGCCTTCCTATGTGGATTGCCTGTGGTGTAGCCGTCGTTCTGGTTATTGCCCAGGCTCTGATCTTCGTCAAGAAGGCAATCGATGCCGCACCTCAGGTCGGTGTCACCAAGGAGCAGGTCAATAAGGCCATCAAGAGCTCCGCTCTGACCTCTATCGGTCCTTCTATCGTTGTTCTGTCCGGTATGCTGTCCCTGCTGGTCACCGTCGGTGGCCCCATGGGCTGGATGCGTCTGTCCTTCATCGGCTCCGTCATGTTCGAGTCCATCGCTGCCGGTATCGGCACCGGCTCTGTCGGTGTTCAGTTGGGCGTTGACGAGCTGACTCCCCTGGCTCTGACCATGGCCGTCTGGACCATGATCCTGGGCTCCGTGGGCTGGATCATCTTCTCCACCTTCGCAGCTGACAAGATGGACAAGATCCAGGCTAAGCTGGCCGGTTCCAACCCCGCCGGTCTGACCATCATCTCCAGCGGCGCCATCATCGGTGTCTTCGCTGCAATGTGCGGCCAGAAGCTGGTTATGGTCGATAAGACTGCTCTGGCTACCGTTCTGGGCGGTGTCTGCATGTTCGCCATGATGACCCTGACCAAGAATGAGAAGTTTGCCAAGCTGAGAGAGTGGAACCTGACCATTGCTATGCTGGTGGCTGTGGTTCTGACTGCCATCATTTAAGGAGGTAACACCATGAACGAGAACTTCTACAATCTGGAATACCTGCCCAAGATGCACCGGATCGGCAAGGTCATCGGTGTTCTGGCAGTTGTCGCATCCTTCATGCCCGCCCTGTGCCTGGGTCTGGTTTACGGCCTGTGGCCTGACTGGGCTGCTCTGGGTACCGCTGCCCTGACTGCAGTTTCTTCCTTCGGCGTTCTGTGGTTCGTCGAGCCCCTGTCCTACTACCCCGTTGTCGGCCCCATGGGTACCTACATGGCCTTCGTTTCCGGCAACATTTCCAACATGCGTATCCCCTGCGCTTCCATGGCTCAGGTCGCTGCTGAAGTCGAGCCCGGCACTGAGAAGGGCTCCATCGTTGCTACCATCGGTATGGGCGTTTCCATTGTCATCAACACTCTGGTTCTGTCCTTTGGCGTTATCGCCGGCCAGGCTATCCTGAGCGCTCTGCCCGCTGCTGTCAACACCGCTCTGTCCAACTACCTGCTGCCCGCTCTGTTCGGCGCTCTGATCGTTCAGTTCGGTCTGAAGGCTAAGGGCCACACTCTGGTCATGCTGGCTGTTGGCTGCTTCATGTACATCGCTGTCGGCAAGAGCCCCCTGGGCATCAACCTGTTTGGCTGGCTGTCCGGCGCAAGCAACTACCTGCCCACTCTGGTCTGCGTCTTCGTTTCCATCGGCATCATGATGGTCACCAGCAAGAAGAAGGCCAAGGCTTAATTCTTAAATACCGCATCCCCGGCAGAAGGGTAACTTCTGCCGGGGTGCATACCTTGTGATCCCGGAATTTTGACAATGAAAATTCCGGGGTTTGTTTTCAGAAAAGGAAAAGGAGATGACGTTTATGCCCAATAAGAAGAAGCACGTCTATCAGGAAGTCGACAGACTGGCAAACCTGAATAAGGATGTCTGCACTTACCTGTGGGATAACCCTGAACTCGGCGGCACCGAAACCAAGTCCTCCGCTTATATGCGCAAGCTGATGAGCGACAACGGCTTCGCCGTCACCAATCATGAAAAGCTGGAGTTTGCTTTCATGGCAGAATACGGCTCCGGCCATCCTGTGATCGCCATTCTGGGCGAGTACGATGCTCTGCCCGGCCTGTCCCAGAAGCGGGATGTGGTGGAGAAGACCCCTGTTGTCGCCGGTGGTCCCGGCCACGGCTGCGGTCACAATCTGATCGGCTCTGCAGCTGCTACCGGTGCCATTGCTCTGAAGAATATCATGGAGAAGGAAGGCCTCACCGGCACCATCCGTTTCTTCGGCTGCCCTGAGGAAGAACTGCTCAGCGGCAAGGTCAAGATGGCTTATTACAAGATGTTCGATGGCTGTGATATCGCACTGTCCTGGCACCCCATGACCGCAAATATCGTCATGGACAACAGCTATCTGGCCTGCGCCTATGCAAAGTTCTACTTCACCGGTACCACCTCCCACGCTGCTTTTGCACCCCATCTGGGCCGCAGCGCTCTGGATGCCATGGAACTGATGAACGTGGGTGTCAACTATCTGCGTGAGCATGTCATCAGCGATGCCCGCATCCACTACGCCACCGACAGCTGCGGATTCCCCCCCAACATCGTTCCCGGCAAGGCTGTCAACTGGTACTGCATCCGCGCCCCCAAGATGTCTGATGTAAAGTCCATTCTGGACCGTATCATCAAGGTTGCAAAGGGTGCCGCCATGATGACTGAAACCGATGTGGAAGTCAAGATCGAGCATGGCTGCTGCGAGATGCTGCCCAACAAGAAGTTTGCCGATCTGACCTACAGCGTTATGAAGGAAGTTCCCCTGCCTGTCTACACTGCCAACGAGCTGCAGTATGCTGCTCACCTGCAGAGCACCGTCAATCCTGCTGCAGTAAAGGCTGAAAATGACACCTATGGCCGTGTTGAAATCCTGCACAGCGCGCTGGCTCCCCGGGAACTGGCAAAGAGCCAGAAGATCAGCGCATCTTCCGACTCCGGTGATGTCAGCTACATCATGCCCATGAACCTGTTCACCACCGCATGCTGGCCCTTCGGCGTGGCTCCCCATACCTGGCAGGCATCCGCTGCTTCCGGCAGCAACTTTGGTGCCAAGGGTGCGCTGTATGCTGCCAAGGTTCTGGCCAGCGTTGGCTATGAACTGCTGACCAATCCTGCAAAGACCCAGGAGATCATCCAGGAATTCAAGGACAAGAAGGCTGAATACAGCCCCATGTACCAGGAGTAATCCCTGTAAAGTGTAAAATATTTTCCATACCGGCGCGTATTTTTACGCGCCGGTATTCCATTTTGGAAAAAAAGTGTTATAATTGGGGAAAAGAGAGGGGGATTTGCCATGGGAATCACAGTCAGAGACCTGATGAACGTGGAATATTTCAGGGACTTTAAGGTCATTGCCGGACACAAGGGTCTGAACCGGGAGATCCAGGGCGTTACGGTGGCGGATGCACCGGACGGTTACAGATGGAAGACGGAAAAGGAGATCTGTTTTTCCTCCGGTTATGTGTTTGCCAATAATCCGGATTTTATCAACGGCATGTTTCAGGGAGAATCTCAGCTGTCTGCACTGGTGATCAAGCGGGGCAGATATCTGGAGGAGATCCCGGACTACATCGTCCGGCTGTGCGAATCCCAGGATGTGCCCCTGATTACCATGCCCTACGGTATTCCATGGATGGAGGCCATCAACCAGGTTTATGTGGCGGTGATCAACCATGCCATCCAGATCTTCGGCGTCAGCGCCCAGAGTGTGCCCTTCCGTCCTCAGGCGATGGATTTTAAGGAACAGAAGATCCAGAAGATCCTCCGGGCGGTGGAAAGCGACATGGAATTCCCGGCGCTGCTGTACGATCTCTTTGAAAACAAAAGCTATTACAGCTCGGATCATTTTCCGGATATCACAGAAAAATACCAGCTTCAGGAATCGGATTACTGGAATCCGTCTGTTCCCCATTCCAGATATACCCTCTGCGACAGCATCCATATGACCCGTTACCGTCTGCTTCGGGGCGAAGCCCAGGGTCAGCCCCGGATCAGCTGGGTCACCATTCCCATCATTGTGGGTGGTGCGCCTCAGGCCTACTTCTGCGTGATGGAATCCCGTCGGTTCCTGGATTTCTGCGATGAGTACTCCATGCGTATCGCCTATCTGGCGCTGCTGAGCATCTATGAGCAAATTGTTGCCCTGCGGGATTCCTACAATGTGGGTTTTGAGCAGCTGGTGCATCTGGCACTGGAGAGCCGGGAGGAGGATTCCCACCGGCTTCACTACCAGGCCAATCAGCAGGGCATCTCCATGGAGGAGCCCTACCTCTATGTGCTGTTCCAGCATGACCACAAGAGCATGGACATCCGCACCAAGCGAAACACGGTGATGGATCTGTTCCTCCACTGCGGCATGGAATCCAAGGGCCGCATGGCCTTCCTGTCCCGGACAGAAGGCGTGATCCTGTTCCATACCAGAGGCAATATTGAACTGGAGCGCAGGCAGATTTCCGCGGTGCTGACAGAATTCCAGAGTAAGATGACCCGGAAATTTGAGGGAATGGAGTGGACCTTTGCCGTCAGCTATGAACCGAAGCGCCTGTCGGAGATCCGGCTGTGCGTGGAAAAGGGAAGAAAAACCCTGAAGATCGGTTCCGTTGCCTTCCCGGATAAGAAGATTCTGGATTACAATGATCTGGGTATTCTCACCTGGCTGGATATTCCGGATGAGGAACTGAAGCTGCTGCTGGATGATTTCTCCGCACTGATGAAGGCGGAAAAGAACCGGGAACTGCTGCACACCCTGAAGGTCTATCTGGAAAACAATATGAACTATTCTCTGACAGCGGAGAAACTGTACGTGAATATCAATACCATCCGCCGCCGGATCGAGAAAGTCAACGAGCTGGTGAATGTGGACTGGAACAATTACTATACCCGGATCAAAATCGGTCTGATGCTGCAGTTTATGCAGTTTTAACAGGAAAAGCAGGAGATACGGCAAGTATCTCCTGCTTTTGTTTGCGGAGATTTCCTTTGACGGATGTTGCGCTGTCTGATATAATGGTATTATGAAAAATCTGGGCATTTTTGCCCAATGGAGGATATTGCTATGAGAATGAGAAGAATGAAGAATCTGGATTCCCGGATGGACAAGTGCGCCGATCTGCGGATCGCAGAGCCCGCTGCCCTGAAGGGCAACTGGCGGAGCCTGAAGCCCGACTGCACTGCTCTGTGGGTGGAAGTTGGCTGCGGCAAGGGCAAGTTCACCGCGGAGACTGCTGAAGCCAATCCCGATGTGCTGATGATTGCTGTGGAGCGCTGCCGGGAGGCAATGGTGGTCGCCATGGAAAAGGCACAGGGCATGGGCCTGAAGAATGTGTTTTACATCGACATGGACGTTGCCAACATTGAGGACATCTTTGCTGGTCAGGAGATCGACCGCCTGTTCATCAACTTCCCCGATCCCTGGCCCCGGAAGAAGAACGCCAAGCGCCGCCTGACCCACCGCGGCTTCCTGGACAAGTACTGCCGTGTGGTCCGCACCGGCGGTGAGTTCCACTACAAGACTGACAACGCACCTCTGTTTGAGTTCTCCGTGGAAGAGTTTGCCGCCTGCGGTCTGGAGGTCAAAAACCTGACCCGTGACCTGCACAAGGACGGCGTTGTGGGAATCATGACCGGATACGAGGAAAAGTTCCACGGTCTGGGTACCCCTATCAACCGCTGCGAAGTGGTCTGCAAGCCCTTTGTCCTGCCCCCTGAGGAAAAGAAGAAGGCGGCAGAGGAAGAAACCGAATAATCATCCCTTTTCTCCAGGAAGGAGGAAATCCTATGACTTACTTTGGAGGAACCTGTGATGTTGCCGTCATCGGTGCCGGGCATGCGGGCATTGAGGCTGCGCTGGCAGCGGCCAGACTGGGCATGCACACCATCCTCTTTACCATCAATCTGGATACCGTGGGCAACATGCCCTGCAATCCTGCCGTAGGCGGCACCGGCAAGGGCCACCTGGTGCGGGAAATCGATGCTCTGGGCGGCGAGATGGGCGTGGCAGCGGATCACAGCTGCATCCAGTACCGGATGCTAAACCGGGGCAAAGGTCCGGCAGTGCACTCTCTGCGGGCTCAGGCAGACCGCCGGAAATATCAGGAATACATGAAGCACACCCTGGAGCTTCAGGAGAATCTGGAACTGAAGCAGGCGCAGGTGGTGGAAGTTCTGGTGGAAGACGGCGCTGCCGTGGGCATCCGTACCCAGCTGGGCGCGGAGTATGCGGCCAAGGCCGTGATCATTGCTACCGGCACCTATCTGGACAGCACCATCATCACCGGCGAATGCGTGATCCCCTCCGGTCCCGACGGCATGCATCCCAGCATCGGCCTGGCAGATAACCTCCGGTCTCTGGGACTGGATCTGCGCCGGTTCAAAACCGGAACGCCTCCCAGAATCAACCGCCGCAGCATCGATTTTTCCCAGATGGAACTGCAGCCCGGTGACGAGACGGTGGAACCCTTCTCCTTCAAAACCGGCCACAAGGTGAATAATTCCGCCGTATGCCATCTGACCTATACCAACGAAAAGACCCACGAGATCATCCGGGCAAATCTGCACCGCAGCCCCATGTATGACGGCTCCATCACCGGTGTCGGCCCCCGGTACTGCCCCAGCATCGAGACCAAGATCGTCCGGTTCGCGGACAAGGAGCGTCATCAGCTGTTCATCGAGCCCTGCGGACTGGATACGGAAGAGATGTACATCCAGGGCTTCTCTTCCAGTCTGCCGGAGGATGTGCAGATTGCCATGATGCGCACCATTCCCGGCCTTGAGAATGCCGAAATGATGCGTCCTGCCTATGCCATCGAATACGAGTGCGTGGATCCGACCCAGCTGCTGCCCACCATGGAGACCAAGGTGATCCGCAATCTCTACGGTGCCGGGCAGTTCAACGGCACCTCCGGTTACGAGGAGGCTGCTGCCCAGGGCCTGATCGCCGGCATCAATGCCGCGCTGCGCATCCAGGGCAAGGAGCCTTTCATTCTGACCCGGGATACCAGCTATATCGGTACCCTCATCGATGACCTGGTGACCAAGGGCACCAACGAACCCTACCGGATCATGACCAGCCGCTGCGAATACCGGCTGCTGCACCGCCAGGACAATGCGGATCAGCGGCTGACCCATCTGGGTGCAAAGGTTGGCCTGGTGTCCGAGGAACGCCTCCGGGAAGTGGAAGAAAAGTATGCCAGGATAGCCTGGGAAGTTAAGCGCCTGGAGAGCAACGGTGTTCCCGGATCTCCGGAACTGAACGCCATGCTGGAGGCAAAAGGAAGCGCACCTGTGGCCAATTCCGCCAGACTTGCCGATCTTCTGCGCCGTCCCAACATCACCTATGGGGATATTGCACCCTTTGATGTGAACCGCCCTGATCTGCCTGCTTCCGTCACCGAGGAAGTGGAGATCCAGATCAAGTATGCCGGATATCTGGCCCGGCAGGAAAAGCAGGTCAGGGAATTCAAGAAGGAAGAGTCCCGGCTGCTGCCGGAGGATATCAATTACGATTCCATCCCGGGTCTTCGCCTGGAGGCCAGAGAAAAGCTGCAGCAGATCCGGCCCATGTCCATCGGACAGGCAGGCCGTATCTCCGGTGTCAGTCCTTCCGATATTGCGGTGCTTCTGATCTGGCTGGAGAGCCGATAAACACAACACACAAGTCACCTCTGATGCATATCATGCTCAGAGGTGATTTTTTGTCTTTGGTAAGAACCGATGTACCCATGACCGCTACTCTTTGTGAGCAGACTGTAAAACAACTGGCACAAACGTATCCCTTTCTGGAAACGGAGATTCTGACAGAAACCGCCTTCGGACGTCCGGTGTGGGCGCTGACGGTGGGGAAGGGAGAACGGCATGTGCTCTATACCGCTGCCCACCATGCCAACGAATGGATCACAGCCACACTGCTGCTGAAATTCGCGGAAGACCTGGCGCAGGCCTGCCGGACCGGTGAAACCATATATGGAGAAGACGGAAAGGAACTGCTGGAGAAAGTGACGATCCACCTGGTGCCCATGGTGGATCCGGATGGGGTGGATCTGGTGACCGGAGCCATTGCGCCGCCGTCCCCGGAATATACTGTGGCACGGCAGATCGCCGGAGAGTTTCCGGATATTCCGTTTCCTGACGGATGGAAAGCCAATCTGAAGGGTGTAGACCTGAATCTGCAGTACCCCGCCGGATGGATGATCGCCCGGGAACTGAAATTCTCCCAGGGCTTTGACCGGCCGGCACCCCGGGACTACGTGGGCAGAGCCCCACTGGATCAGAAAGAGTCACGGGCACTGGCGGAATATACGGAGGACGTGGATCCGGACCTGGTGCTGGCCTACCATACCCAGGGCGGGGTGATCTACTGGCAGTTCCGGGACTATCAGGTGCCGGGGGCCAAACTGTTAGGGGAGGAGTTTGCCCGGCTCAGCGGCTATGAACTGGCGGATGTGCCCTATGAATCCGCCTTCGCCGGGTACAAGGACTGGTTTATCCAGCGTTTCCGGCGCCCGGGATACACCATCGAGGCAGGAAGGGGAGAGAACCCGCTGCCTCTTGACCAGTTTGAGGAGATCTACCGGGACAATCTGCCCATTCTGGTGACGGCTGCACTGGGAATCACATCTCAGAACAGGACTGTTTGACATTCGCTCTGCTGCATGGTATGATAAACTGTAACGAACAGGAGGATTTTTACCATGCAGCTTCTTGCTTTTTCCCTTTTTGCCGCGGGAATTGTCGCCGCGGATCAGTTTGTAAAACATCTGACAGTGGCCAACATTGCTCTGTATGCGGATGTGCCCTTCATCCCCGGTCTGCTGCAGCTGACCTATGTGCAGAATACCGGCGCTGCGTTTTCCTCTTTCCAGGGACAGCAGTGGCTGTTTGCCCTGATTTTTGTGATCTTCTCGGTGCTGATCGTCCGGGAATACCGGAAGCAGACCATGGGCTTTACCCGCCTGGAGTGGTGGTGCATCGCAGCCATCTACGGCGGCGGCCTGGGCAATATGATCGACCGGGTACGGCTCGGCTATGTGGTGGATATGATCGAGACCACCTTCATGGAATTCCCTGTCTTCAACATTGCCGACTGCTTCATCACCTGCGGATGCATAGCGCTGATGGTGCATCTTGTACTGTTCCACAAAGATTTCTGGAAGGATGAGAAAAAATGATCCTCACCGCTGATATTTCCGGAGAGCGGTTGGATGCCTTTCTGGCCCGCTGCGCCGAAAACTTAAGCCGCAGTGCCGCCCAGAAGCTGATCGAAGACGGTCAGGTTCTGCGTAACGGCAAACCCGGCAAGAAGAATGATAAACTGAATATCGGCGACAGTGTGGAATATACGATTCCGGAGCCCAAGGAAGTGGACATTGTTGCCACGGAGATGAAGCTGGATATCGTCTATGAAGATGATGACCTGCTGGTGATCAACAAGCCCAAGGGACTGGTGGTGCATCCCGCCGCCGGCCATCAGGATGATACCCTGGTGAACGGTCTGCTGTATGCCCTGGGCGATGACCTGTCCGGCATCAACGGCGAACTGCGCCCCGGTATTGTTCACCGCATCGACAAGGACACCTCCGGACTGCTGGCGGTGGCCAAAAATGACTATGCCCATGCCTTCCTGGCCAGCCAACTGAAGGATCACTCCATGGCGAGAACCTACGAAGCCATCGTCTGCGGCTCCTTCCGGGAGGACAGCGGCACTGTGGACGCTCCCATCGGACGGCATCCTTCCGACCGGAAGAAAATGTGCGTCACCCAGCGCAATTCCAGAAATGCGGTGACCCACTGGGAAGTGGTGGCCCGGTACCGGGGCTACACCCACATCCGCTGCAAGCTGGAAACCGGCCGCACCCACCAGATCCGTGTCCATATGGCTCATATCGGCCATCCCATTCTGGGCGACACAGTCTACGGACATAAAAAGCCGGAACTGGGACAGGACAGCCAGTGCCTCCATGCAGGCGCACTGTGCTTTACCCATCCCCGGACAGGACTGCCGGTGATGGTGTTCGCGCCAATGCCCGCATATTTTGAGGAAGTAATTGCCAAACTTCAGAAAATGGGATAAGAAAGAGGAGACAACCATGGGTATCTTTTCCGATGTACTGCTGACGGTGGATTTTGACCGCACCCTGACGGCACCCAACTCCGCCATTCCGGAGCGGAATCTGGAGGCAATCCGGTATTTTATTGAAAACGGCGGCGCCTTTACCGTCAATACCGGACGGAGTCTGCCCATGACCAAGGTGTTCCGGGATATCGTGCCCGTGAGTGCTCCCCTGCTGCTCTATAACGGTTCCGCAGCCTATGATCTGGAAAAACAGGAGATCCTGAATCCTGCCCTGATTCCACTGGAGCAGGCACGGGTGATCCGCCGTGCCATGATGCTGTTCCCGGATATGACCGTGGAGATCCAGGGACTGGATGCTCATTACATTTTTGAGGAAAATCCCGCCTGGGATGCCTTCAGCGA
>JAFZGL010000018.1 GCA_017555395.1 Oscillospiraceae bacterium
ATAGCGGTCACACCCTGGGGAACGGTCTTGCTGGGGATCACCACCACATGCTTGGGAGTCAGGGCATCCACCTGCTCAGCAGCCATGATGATGTTCTTGTTGTTGGGCAGAACGAAGACAGTCTCAGCGGGAACCTTGTTGACAGCCTCCAGGATGTCCTGGGTGCTGGGGTTCATGGTCTGGCCGCCGGAGATGATCTGGTCAACACCCAGGTTCATGAACACATCTGCCAGGCCGTCACCGGCGCAGACGGAAACCACGCCCAGGGGCTTTTCGGGCTCTGCGATCTTGGGCTCCAGCTCCTGCTCGCTCATGACCTTCTCGGTATGCTGCAGGCGCATGTTCTCGATCTTGACAGTGACGAAGGAACCGTAGTCGATGGCCTCGTGCAGTGCCTTGCCGGGGTCATTGGTGTGGACGTGGACCTTGATGATCTCCTCGTCATCCACCAGAACCAGGCTGTCGCCCAGGCTGGACAGGAAGTCCCGCAGCTTCTCGGGGTCCAGATCGTTTTCACGCTGGATGATAAACTCGGTGCAGTAGGTAAAGGTGATGTCATCGGTGTCGAAATCGTCGAAATTGGCGGATTCCTTCACATCAGCACCGGCCATACCCTCGGGAACGATCACATCGTTGCCCTGCAGAGAGCTGAACATGGCCTCCAGAGCCACCAGCCAGCCCTTGCCGCCGGCGTCCACAACGCCTGCCTTCTTCAGAACAGGGTTCTGGTTCACGGTGTCGGCCAGAGCGACCTTTGCCTCGGCAATGGCGGCTTCGTGGACGAACTCGATGAAGTTGTTCTCCTGGGCAGCTTCCATAGCCTTGGCGGCAGCCAGGCGGGAAACGGTCAGGATGGTGCCCTCAGCGGGCTTCATAACAGCCTTATAGGCAGCGTCGACACCTTCCTGCAGAGCTTCTGCCCACAGTACGCCGTCAGCCACTTCAGTGCCCTTCAGCTTCTTGGAAATGCCCCGGAACAGCAGGGACAGGATAACGCCGGAGTTGCCTCTTGCGCCGCGCAGCATGGCAGAAGCAGCCACCTTTGCAGCCTGACCCAGATCGGGATCTTCGGTCTTGCGCAGGTCAGCGGCAGCGGCGTTGATGGTCATGGACATGTTGGTGCCGGTGTCACCATCGGGAACAGGGAAAACGTTCAGGTCGTTCAGAGCCTGCTTGTTGATCTCGATGGCAGCAGCGGCGCTGATGATCATTCTGCGAAGATCGGATCCGTTAATGGTTTGTCTCAATGTATGTTACCTCCGTAAACTTAACCGATCATCATGGAATCGATATAGACGTTGACTGCACGAACCTCGGTGCCGGTGGTGGAAGTCACCACATACTTGACCTCGGAAATGATGGATGCGCCGACGGCGTTCAGGTTGACACCGTTATCCACAACGATGTGCAGATCGATGGAAATGGAGTTGTCCTCGTGGAACTGGACCTTGACGCCCTTGCCCACGGCCTCCTTGCGCAGCAGATGGTAAACGCCATCGGTGACACTGCGGGCAGCCATGCCCTTGACGCCGAAGCAGTTGCTGGCGGCAGTACCCACGATATCGGTATAAACGCTGGTGCTGACGTTCACGCTGCCGTTCTTGTTTTCATGACGGACCATAATCAGTACCTCCAAATAATAAATTCTGAATTATGAATGCAGAATGCAAAATGAATTCATAGCATCCTGCATCCGTATTTTTACAAGTTGTATCGCGATTTTCCGCTTAGACCATGGATGCTTCCCAGCATGCGGGAGCTTCCAGACCCATCATCTTGACCACGGTGGGAGCCACGTTTGCCAGGCCGTAGGCACCTTCCTTGATGACCCATTCACGGTCCTTGTCGTAGATGATGAAGGGAACAGGGTTCAGGGAGTGAGCGGTACGAACGGAAGTCTTGCCCTTCTTGGTCTCGGTCATCTGGTCGGCATTGCCGTGGTCAGCGGTGATCAGCACGGTGTAGCCGTACTTGTCAGCGGCCTCCAGAATAGCCTTCAGGCCGTTGTCAACGCACTCCATGGCATAGACGACAGCTTCCATAACGCCGGTGTGGCCGACCATGTCGCCGTTGGGGAAGTTGCAGCGCAGGAAGTCAAACTTCCTGGAAGCCATATTCTCCACCATCTTATCGGTGATCTCCTTGGACTTCATGGCAGGAGCCTGCTCGAAGGGAATCACATCGGAGGGGATCTCCTCGTAAACTTCCAGATCCTCACAGACCTTGCCGGAGCGGTTGCCGTTCCAGAAATAGGTAACATGGCCGTACTTCTGGGTCTCGGAAACAGCGTACTCGGTGATGCCAGCAGCGCACAGGGTCTCGGTCAGGGTGTTCTTGATGACGGGAGGCTGCAGCAGGTAGTTCTCGGGGATGTTCAGGTCTGCGTCATACTGCAGCATACCGGCGAACTTGACACCGGTGTAGCCGGGACGGTCGAACTTGTCGAAGTTCTTGCGGTCGAAGGCCAGGGAGATCTCCTGGGCGCGGTCGCCGCGGAAGTTGAACAGGATGACGGAGTCGCCGTTTGCGATCCTGGCAACAGGCTCGCCACCCCGGGCAACCACGAAAGCGGGCAGATCCTGGTCGATGCAGCCGGTCTCGGCACGGTAGGTTTCGATAGCCTCAGCAGCGGAAGCGAACTGACGGCCCAGACCCTCAACGTGGGTTCTCCAGCCCTTTTCGACCATGGCCCAGTTGGCCTCGTAGCGGTCCATGGTGACCTGCATACGGCCGCCGCCGGAAGCGATGGCATAGTCGCAGCCCTCGGTGCTCAGTTCCTTCAGGACATTTTCCAGCATCTCCACGTACTCCAGAGCAGAAGTTGCGGGGACGTCACGGCCGTCCAGCAGAATGTGGCAGTAAACCTTCTTGACACCTTCTGCGTGTGCCTGCTTCAGCAGGGCAATCAGGTGATGAATGTTGGAGTGGACATTGCCGTCAGACAGCAGGCCCAGGAAGTGCATTGCCTTGCCTTCAGCGTTGGCAACCAGATCCTTCCAGGTTGCGGATGCGTACAGCGCGCCGTTCTCGATGGACTCACCGACCAGCTTGGCGCCCTGGGAGTAAACCTGGCCGCAGCCCAGTGCATTGTGGCCGACCTCGGAGTTGCCCATATCCTCATCGCTGGGCAGACCGACAGCGGTGCCGTGAGCCTTCAGCCAGGTGTAGGGGCAGGTAGCAAACAGATGATCCAGGGTGGGAGTATTGGCAACCTTGACAGCATCGCCGCTGCCGCCGTCGCCCTTGCCGACACCATCCATGATCACCAGAACAATGGGTTTTTCCATGAAAATTACCTCCAAAAAGCGAGTATCTTCGCATAATTTTTGCATTTTATTGGTTGTACTATTTTACATCATTTTTGATGAACTTACAACCCTTTTTTAAATTTTTCCGTTACCCACAAAAAAAACTCCGGGAAGTACCCAAAATGGGTGATTTTCCCGGAAGTTGTTAAGAATATTTTAAATCAGGTTGAGAATCTCAACTTCTTAATGGTTTTAGTAGGATCTGCGGCGGAAGACCAGGGCACCCAGCAGCACCAGGCTCAGGGTTCCGGTGATGAGAAACAGGCCGAACCAGAGCCCGTTGCGGTTTCGCTCCGGTTCTTCCTCAGGCTCCGGCTGGGTCTCCTGGAGCCATTCAGGCTCTGTCATGGCAGGAGCAGTCTCCTCCTGCGTCTCCTCCGTTGCTTCGGTGGCAACCGTCACAGGCTGGGTTTCAGGAAGGGTCTCGGGAACCGTGGTCTCCGGAACTGTGGTCTCCGGGACGGTTTCGGCAGGCTCGGTTTCGGCAGCCTCCATGGGCTTGTCCGCCTCCTCAATGCCGTTGCCCATGAAAATCTGGATCTTGCCCTGATAGGACTGGTACAGGGGTGTTACATACTCTGCCGGCCAGGGATTGGTGGTGGGATAGAACACGGAAACCGGGCAGTCCCAGAGGCAGCTGGCCTTGAAAGAGGGCATGGGACCCAGGCAGCGGATCTCCCGCAGCCAGGTGCAGCCCATGAAGCATTCCTCACCGAACTTCCGGAAGGTAGCCGGCAGCGTAAAGGTGGTCAGACCGTCACAGGACTTGAAGGCACGCTTGCCGATGGTGTGCATGGCAGAGCCGAAGTTCACTTCTTTCAGGCTGTCATAGTCCATGAAGGCATATTCGCCGATGCTGGTGACATTGCCGGTGATCACCAGGGCGGTGATGCTGTCCTTGTATTCCTGCCAGGGGGCATTTCCTTCGGTATAATCATCCATCTCGCCGCTGCCGGAAATGGTCAGAGTACCGCCGGAATAGCTCCAGGTCAGATCATCGCCGCACTGACCCGGTTCTCTGACGATCCACTCTTCCGCCGTGGGTTCCGTGGTATCCGTTGCCAGCGCGCTCATGGGCAGCACCGTCAAAAGCAGGCACAGCAGCATAAAAACTGCAGTGATTCGTTTCATATGTATTCCTCCGTATGTCTTAATTCATGGTTCCTTCCGCTCTCAGGAACAGATCCCCGATCCGCTCCCGCAGGGCGATAGCCTCCGGAAGGTCGGACGCGCCGTAGGCATCGATCCATTCGGCAGATGCCTGCTGGGCTTCCTTCAGCGTTGTCAGATCGAAGCTCAGATCCGCCACCCGGAAAGCAGGCAGACCCGACTGCCGGGAGCCAAAGAAATCGCCGGGTCCTCTCAGCTTCAGATCCTCCTCCGCGATTTTGAAGCCGTCGGTGGTTTTGCACAGGGCCTTCAGCCGCTGCAGTGTCTCCTGATTTTTGTTGTGGGAGGTCAGGATGCAGAAACTCTTCGCCTTGCCTCTGCCCACTCTGCCCCGGAGCTGGTGGAGCTGGCTCAGACCGAACCGGTCCGCATCCTCAATGACCATCAATGTGGCATTGGGCACGTCCACACCCACCTCAATCACCGTGGTGGCCACCATCACATCCGCCTCGCCTCTGGCAAAAGATGCCATAGCCTCTTCCTTCTCCGCGCCTTTCATCTGGCCGTGGAGCAAAGCGATCCGCAGATCAGGGAAAACGGTTTTCTGCAATGTTTCCGCCCAGACCGTAGCGGCTTTGATACTCAAATCCTCATTTTCCTCCACCGCCGGGCAGACAATGAAGCACTGGTGGCCTTCCGCCACCTGCTTGCGGATGAAGGCATTGATCCGGGGGCGGTAGCTCTCCCCCACCAGGAAGGTATCCACATCCTCCCGTCCCGGAGGACGCTCATCCAGAATGGATACATCCAGATCGCCGTACATCAGAAGCGCCAGGGTTCTGGGGATGGGTGTGGCAGACATGACCAGCAGATGCGGATCCGATCCCTTGGCACTGAGTTTTGCCCGCTGACCTACACCGAAGCGGTGCTGCTCATCGGTGATGACCACACCCAGGTTGTCAAACTGTGTGGCATCCGACAGCAGGGCGTGGGTTCCCACCGCCAGCTGCACTTCTCCGGAAGCGATCCGCTCCCGTACCAGCCGCTTTTCCCTGACAGTCATAGAACCGGTCAGCAGTTCCGTCCGGATGCCCAGAGGGGACAGCAGCCGACCCAAAGACTGATAATGCTGTTCCGCCAGGATCTCCGTAGGCGCCATCAGGGCCGCCTGACGGCCATTGCGGATGGCGCAGTAAGCCGCGGCAGCGGCCACCATGGTCTTGCCGCTGCCCACATCGCCCTGCACCAGCCGGTTCATGGGAGCGCCCTTCCGGAAATCCTTCAGAATCTCCGCAATTGCCCGCTGCTGGGCACCGGTCAGGGTAAAAGGCAGTGCCCCATAAAAGGCAGTCAGATCCGTGTCTTCATAGGCCTCCGTCTTTTTCTCCGCCCGAGCAGTACGCATCAGGGCAAGTCCCGCGGAAAACACGAAGAATTCTTCGAAAATCAGTCTTTTTTTCGCCAGTTCCGCCTCAGTCATGGAACCGGGCTCGTGGATGGCGGTATAGGCCCGGTCAGCAGGCAGAATGCCGTATTTCTGCCGCACCTCCTCCGGCAGAATCTCTGCCGGGGTATCACAGACCGCCATAGCCTGCCGCACTGTCTTCAGCATCACCTGGTTGGACAGGCCGGCAGTCAGAGGATAGATGGGCAGGATCCGCCGGGTAGTCACCGGAGGGGAATCCATGGCCTCAAACACAGGGTTTGTCATGTTATAGCCGATGAAATCCCCGCTGACAGCACCGTAAAAAATGTATTCCTTGCCGTACTGCAGCTGTTCTGCCGCGAATTTGTTGTTGAAAAAAGTCAGATTCAGCCGTCCGGAATGGTCGGCCACCTGCACCTTGGTCAGATCCAGACCCTTGCGGATATGGGTGGTGCGGGGCGTATTCATCACCATCGCCCGGAAACAGGCCGGAGCATCCGGCTGCAGCTTCTCAATGGGCACCAGCCTGGTACGGTCTTCATAGCCCCGGGGGAAATGGCAGATCAGATCCCGGAGGGTGAAGATATTCAGGTTTTCAAAGAGCTTCGCCTTTGCAGGACCTACACCCTTCAGGATCGTTACGGGATCACTGAGCCGTGCCATACCGTCACCTCCGGTTTGTTTTTCCTCATTATAATCAAATTTCCGCCATGGCGCAACGGAAATTTTCCGACAGAAAAAGCGGACACCCAGAGGATGTCCGCTCTGAAATTTTCTTACTTTTCCAGGATCACAGCGCCGCTCTTCTTAGCCAGCTCTGCCTTGATGTGGGCTGCCGCTTCCGCGGGAGTCAGCTTCACCTGCTCGCCGGAGACCATGTTCTTCACAGAGCACATGCCCTCGGCAATCTCGTCCTCACCCAGCAGAATGGCGAAGGGAACCTCCAGTTTGTTGGCATAGGCCATCTTCTGCTTGAACTTCTTCTGCTCGCAGTACAGCTGTACCCGCAGACCTTCGGCACGGATGGCCTCGGCCACGGCAATGGCGGGAGCCACATCGCCGCCCATGGGCAGCACCAGGGCATCGGCGGGAGCACTGGGCAGCTCGGGGTTCAGCAGACCCTGCTCATCCAGAACATAGAACAGACGGGTCAGACCGATGGAAATACCCACGCCGGGCAGCTGCTTCTCAATGTAGTAGCCGGCCAGGTTGTCATAGCGGCCGCCGGAGCAGACGGAGCCGATCTCGGGATGATCCAGCAGGGTGGTCTCATAGACAGTGCCAGTGTAGTAATCCAGACCTCTTGCGATGGTCAGGTCAACAGCAAAGTTGGCTTCGGGAACACCAAAAGCAGCCAGATTCACAGTAACGGCTTTCAGCTCACCCAGGCCCAGGTCAAAGATCTCATTGCGGCCCTGGTAACCTTCCAGAGCAGCCAGGACTTCTGCGTTGGAACCCTTGATGGCAATGAACTTCAGGATCTCGTCAGCCTGTTCCTCCGTCAGTCCGCACTCGGTCAGCAGGATGCCCCTGACCTTTTCGGCGCCGATTTTGTCCAGCTTGTCCACGGTGCGCATAATCTCACCGGACTTTTCAGAGAGGCCCAGCATGGCATAGAAGCCGTTGAGGATCTTGCGGTTGTTGACGCGGATCTGGAAGCGGCTCAGGCCAAAGCCGCGGAACACCTTGTAGATGATGGCAGGGATCTCCGCCTCGTTCATGATGTCCAGCTTGCCGTCGCCGATGATGTCGATGTCAGCCTGGTAGAATTCACGGAAGCGGCCTCTCTGGGCGCGCTCGCCGCGGTAGACCTTGCTGATCTGGAACCGGCGGAAGGGGAAGGCCAGGTCGTTGCAGTGCAGGGCAACATACTTTGCCAGAGGCACGGTCAGGTCAAAGCGCAGAGCCAGGTCGCTGTCGCCCTTGGTGAAGCGGTAGATCTGCTTTTCGGTCTCGCCGCCGCCCTTGGCCAGCAGAATCTGGGCATCCTCAATGACGGGAGTATCCAGAGGAGCGAAGCCGTAGGAGGCATAGGTGGTACGCAGGATCTCCACCATTTTTTCAAAGCGGATCTGCTTGGCAGGCAGCAGTTCCATAAAGCCGGACAGTGTCCGGGGCTTGATGATTTCCATGTTATGATTTCCTTTCCATATGACAGAGTAATGCCGCCCGCCAAAGGGCAGGCGGCAGAAACAGGCAGTATCTTAGAATCTGGGCTTGGAACGAACCATTTCTCTCCAGTCCAGATCGCCCCGCTGCAGACCCATGATCAGCATTTCAGCGGAAGCCAGGTTGGTGGCGATGGGCACGTTGTGCTTGTCGCAGTGGCGGATGGTCTCGATCATCTGGCTGTCATCCCAGGGAGAGGTGGTGTTGGGATCGGTAAACAGCAGAACCAGATCGATCTCATTATAGGCAATGCGGGCATTGATCTGCTGGTGTCCGCCCTGCTTGTGGGAAAGCAGCATGGTAATGGGCAGACCGGTATTGTCCGCGATCAGTCGGCCGGTGGTTGCGGTGGCATAGAGATTGTGCTTCAGCAGCACGCTCTTGTAGGCAGTGCAGAACTGGACCATCAGTTCCTTCTTTTTGTCGTGTGCCAGAAATGCAATATTCACAACGGTCACTCCTTTATGTTCTATCTAAAGTGATATTAACGCAGTTTCATGGGTTCCGGGAAGCCCTGCACCCGGCGGGCAATCCGGCGGAAGGCTTTCGCGGCATCGCAGCGCTTTGCGTAGCGCAGCAGGGGCTGTCCGAAGGAAGCGGCAAGTGTCACATTCACATCCTCCAGCACAACACCTGCCAAAGGAAGTCCCGAGATGTCCATCACATCGTCGATGGTGACCCGAACAGTGCTGAGCATGTCCCGGTCCACCCGGTTGACCACCAGACGCACATGTTTCTTTCCTGCCAGTTCCAGCAGCTCTCCCACTCTGGAAGCATCCCGGATGGCCGCAGGACCGGCACCGGTCACCACCAGGAAGCGGTCCGCGGTCTCCGTCACCAGGCGGAAACCGGCATCCACACCGGCGGGCGCATCCAGAAGAACAAAGTCAAATTCCAGTCTTGCCCTTCGGAGCATCTGGCCGAAGGCTTCCGGATCGATCTGTTCGGCACCGCAGTTCATGGGCGCCGTCAGGAAAAAGAGATTGGGGTAGTCGGGGTGCTTCTCTGCCCTGTCCAGGGGATATCCGCCGCTGCACACATCCAGAAAGGACAGCGCGCCGCTGTCGGAAAGACCAAGGGAGATATCCAGATTCCGCAGACCCACATCACAGTCGATGCAGAGGATGCGTTCTCCGGACTCTGCCAGTGCGGTGGCAATACCGGCGCAAACCGATGTTTTTCCTGTTCCGCCCTTACCGGACAGAACCGCAAGAACCTCGCCCAATCGCCTTGTCCCCCCAATCATAATTTGTACTCATTATAAAGCCATTTCGCACAAAAAGCAATAGCATTTTTCTGTTCAAATTAATTTTTTTCATCAGATTCCACAAAAAGGCAGGGAGTATCTGGAATTATTGCCTTTTTTGTGTCACGATGGCGCATCATGTCAAAAAAGGGCTTGCGAAGGCTGACGATGTGATATATAATTTAGGCGTAAAAATACGGGCTTATCGCCCGAGTATAATGGAGGAATGATACCCATGTTCAATGCAATGATTGAAACTCTGAAGGCCAATCCCCGTTCCATCGTGTTCACCGAGGGTCATGATGCCCGCATTCTGGAAGCAACCGCACGCCTGGTGGAAGGCGGCTTCCTGAAGCCCATCCTGGTCGGCAACGTGGAAGAAGTCAAGGCCAACGCTGCCAAGGGCGGCTTCAATATCGAAGGCGTTGAGATCCTGGATCCCGCTACCTACGAAGGCATGGACGCCATGGTCGAGAAGATGATCGAACTGCGCAAGGGCAAGATGTCCGCAGAAGAGTGCCGTGCCGCTCTGAGCAAGGGCAACTACTTCGGCACCATGCTGGTGAAGATGGGTCTGGCTGACTCCCTGCTGGGCGGCGCCACCTACTCCACCGCTGACACCGTCCGTCCCGCTCTGCAGCTGGTCAAGACCAAGAAGGGTGTCAACCTGGTTTCCTCCAGCTTCATCCTGGTCCGCGGCGACGAGAAGATCGCCATGGGCGACTGCGCCATCAACCTGGGCTACGAAGACCGCAAGGACAAGGAAGGCAACGTTGTTCTGTCTGCCGCACAGCAGCTGGCTGAAGTTGCCGTTGAGACTGCCCGCACCGCACAGGTCTTCGGCATTGAGCCCAAGGTCGCTCTGCTGAGCTTCTCCACCAACGGCTCCGGCAAGGGCGGCACTGTCAAGCTGTCCCACGATGCCGTTGCCTATGCCAAGGAAATGGCTCCCGAATTCGCCATCGACGGCGAGATGCAGTTCGACGCAGCTGTTGCTCCCGAGGTCGGCCAGCTGAAGTTCCCCGGCTCCCCTGTTGCAGGTTATGCCAACACCTTCATCTTCCCCACCATCGAAGCCGGCAACATCGGCTACAAGATCGCACAGCGTCTGGGCGGTTTTGAGGCCTACGGCCCCATCCTGCAGGGTCTGGCTGCTCCCATCAACGACCTGTCCCGCGGCTGCAATGCAGACGAGGTCTACAAGATGGCCATCATCACCGCTGCAATGGTATAAGCGGCGAGTCGCCGCCGACAATTCGTGCACGGTGCAGTGCTTTTCGTTACTGCCCTGCGCCGCTCGGTAACGACACATTACATAACAGAAGGGCACCCCCAATGGGGTGCCCTTTTTATCTATTATATTGTATTACCGGACTGCAGTCCATATTTCAGGCATGAAAAAACTCCCACCGAAAAAATCAGGTGGGAGATATTTTCAGAGAAATTAGGCCAGCTTGTTCAGCTTCAGGGTCATGCTGCTCTTCTTGCGGGCAGCATTGTTCTTGTGCAGAAGACCCTTGATGACAGCCTGGTCGACAGCCTTAACGGCAGCCTTGTAAGCGACTTCGGCAGCAGCCTTGTCACCGGCGACCAGAGCAGCGTCGTACTTCTTCAGGGTGGTCTTCAGCTCGGACTTGTTAGCCTTGTTCTTCTCGTAAGCAATCTTGGAAGAAATGACATCCTTCTTGGAGGACTTAATGTTGGGCATTGTTGCATCTCCTTTCTCGGTATTTTCATACAGTTACACATTATAGCGCCCCTTGCCATCAAAATCAACCCCCTTTTTAAAAAAATTTCACAGGAAAACGAAGTGGCCACGGACATCTGTGCGCCGTGGAAAATCACCGCCGGCAGTGCGCAGCAGCGCAGTGTCTGTGTCAAGTCCCAAAAATTTGCACAATGTTTACAGTTTGTCAAAATTTACAGAGTGCGAAAAAATGGGGGTTCCGTCGAAGGGTGTCGCATCTTTTTATGTAAATCGGGAAATGAATATCCACAGCCCCGGCCGTTTGTGGAAAACCCCTGTGGACAAAGTTGTGGACAATGTGGAAAACTGCGAGTTATCAACAGGTATTCCGTTTCTTTGAATCCGCTTCCGTCCAACGGCCCGGACTGCATATGCGGATGCATAATCCGGCAAATCCATCGGTGTATACCCTCCGGACTTTCCTGTTCCCGGAATTATGTCCCTGTTGAAAAAAACAGAAAAAGTTTGAAGGTTGCCTGATTGCACCGTCAAAAAATGTTGATGCCCCTCTTTCCGGAAAAAATATTTGTTAAAAACCGCTAAAAATCATTTTGGGTATCATCCTGCCGGGACTGGAAATACTTTCTGTGTAACATCATCGTCAGCACAGGAGGAATACCATGCAGGGCAAAGTAGAGATCTGCGGCGTCAACACCTCCCGTCTGGGGACGCTTCCCCAGGCGGAGATGGATCAGCTGCTCCGGAAAGTCCGTCAGGGAGATGAGGAAGCCCGGGACAGGCTCATTGAGGGAAATCTGAGGCTGGTGCTCAGCGTGATCCAGCGATTTGACAAACGGGGCGAATGTCCGGACGATCTGTTCCAGGTGGGCTGTATCGGCCTGATCAAAGCCATCTCCAATTTTGACCCGGACAAATGCGTCCGGTTCTCTACCTACGGCGTCCCCATGATCGCAGGAGAGGTCCGGCGGTATCTGCGGGACAACAGCGCCATCCGGGTCTCCCGGTCTATCCGGGATGTGGCCTACCGGGTGCTGCAGTGTAAGGAAGCCATGCAGCTGCGGCTGGGACGGGAACCTGCTCTGGAAGAGATCGCCAGGGAGCTGGAACTCCCCCTCGAGGATGTCAGTCAGGCGCTGGATGCCGTCTGCGCCCCGGTTAGCCTGTACGATCCGGTGTATACCGACGGAGGGGATCCTCTGACGGTGATGGATCAGGTAAAGGACCGGAAAAACACCGAAGAAGGATGGATGGATCACATCACCCTGCGGCTGGCCTTTCAGGCGCTGCAGCCCCGGGAGAAGGAGATCCTGTCTCTGCGGTTCTACGACGGAAAGACCCAGATGGAGGTGGCCGGTTATCTGGGAATCTCCCAGGCGCAGGTATCCAGGCTTGAAAAGGGAGCCATTCAGACTCTGCGGAAGTTTGTCAGCGTTTCGTAAAATAAATGATCGTTTACCGGACTAACGTCCGAATGCAAAATGATGAATGCTGAATGCAGAATGATTATGGTGCACCTCATTTTGCATTCATAATTCTGCATTCTGCATTTTGCCAAAGGCGTATAGACAATCATTTACACGCCCTGTCATATCCTCTCCGGCGGAAGCATAGGCTGAACCAAAATCACGGGAGGATTGCTTATGAGCTGCAAATTCACCGACCTTCAGTGCAAAGAGGTCATCTGTATCGGAAGCGGACAGCGGCTGGGCTTCATCAGCGATGTGCTGGTGGAGCTCCCGGAGGGAAAAGTCTGCGCTGTGGTGGTCCCCTGCCCCTGCAGACTGCTCAGTCTGGCGGGAAGCAGGGACGAATTCATCATCCCCTGGGGCGCCATCGCCCGGATCGGGCCGGATATCGTCCTTGTGGATACAAAACCGGAGGACTGCCGGGTGCGGCGCCAGAAACCCAAACACCCCGCTTTGTTCTAGCTGTCAAAAATCGCCTGCCGGAAACCGAAAATTTCAGGGAATTTTTTCAGATTATTTTGGAAATACTACTTGCATTCTGTCTTGCGGTAGGCTATAATGTATCGGCATGGGCTCTGATCCCATGACATTTAAAAAACCACACACCCGGGGATCGCGCACCCCTGTGCCTTGCAAAAGGCGGGCAGCGCGGGATGATCGGGGTGGAGGACAAAACAAAAGGAGATTTTTAAAATGGCTGTCGTATCTATGAAGCAACTGCTGGAAGCCGGCGTCCACTTCGGTCACCAGACCCGTCGCTGGAACCCCAAAATGGCTCCCTACATCTACACCGAGCGTAACGGTATCTACATCATCGACCTGCAGAAGACCGTTAAGAAGCTGGAAGAGGCTTACAACTTCGTTCGTGAG
>JAFZGL010000142.1 GCA_017555395.1 Oscillospiraceae bacterium
GGTATACACGGAATTGGACACCTTGCTCCGGACTGTACGTCCGATGAGCATATACACCGCCACCGCCATGGCTGCCAGCAGCGCAAACAGATCACCCTTCAGATGGGTGCCGCCGGAGCCGGAATCCGCGAAGGCCACCAGTGCACTGCCGGCAAAGGCAACCGCAATGGCAGCAATTGCCTTCAGGGAAATTCTCCCCTTCAGGAACAGGAAGAAACCGATGGAGACCCAGATCACTTCCGTACTGACAATGGTGGAGGCACTGGCCACAGAGGTCAGCTGCAGAGACTCGAACCAGAACCAGAAATGGATGGCCAGAAAAATGCCGCTGATGATGCTTAAAACCGCCGTCTTCCGGCCAACGGAAAAGAATTCCTGCCGGACAGTTTTTTTACCGAATACCACAGGGCTCATGAGGATCACCGTCCACAGCAGACGCCAGGAGGCGGTCACCGCAGAGGGTGCCGTGGAAAACCGGACCAGAATGGCCGACATGGAGATGCCGATGACACCGATGACGATCATGATCATCGGATGCTTTTCAAAATATTTCATATATCTTTCCTCCCGCCTTAGAAATGGACAAACCAGGCGGCGCCTTTTTTCGCGATTTTGTAAACGGGCGATTCCAGATCTTTCGATGCTTCCTTCAGCATCTGCCGGATGGAGATTCCCTGGGGACAATGCTTCTCGCACTTGCCGCAGCCGATACACTGAGATGCGGATGCTGTATTTTTCCGCAGCGCCGTACACATCAGGTATTCCCGGAATCCGCTGAACTTATTTTCTCCGTGATACCGGTTCCAGGCAGCAAAGGTGCCGGGGATGTCCACCCCCTTGGGGCAGGGCATGCAGTAACCGCAGGCGGTGCAGCCTACCTTCATATTTGCATGGATGGCCTCCACCACCCGGCGCAGCATGGCCTGATCTTCCGGTGTCAGGTCACCGGCGTTTGTTTCAGAGGCGGTTTTTACGTTGTCTTTCACCATTTCTTCGGTGTTCATACCGGAGAGCACCACCGTGACCTCCTTCTGATCCCAGAGCCACCGGAAGGCCCACTGGGCAGGGGTATAGGAGGGCTGATAGTCCCGGATGATCTTTTTCGCCGCCTCCGGCAGCAGATTCACCAGCTTGCCGCCCCGCAGCGGTTCCATGATGATGACAGGAATTCCCTTTGCGTAGGCATGGTTCAGTCCCCGGCGGCCTGCCTGGGAATGCTCGTCCAGGTAGTTGTACTGAATCTGGCAGAAATCCCAGTCATAGGCATCCAGAATTTTGCAGAATGTCTCGGAATTGCCGTGATAGGAAAAGCCGATCTGCCGGATGGCGCCGGTTTTCTTTTTTTCTTCAATCCATGTGCCGATGCCCATGTCCAGCAGCCGCTGCCAGGTATCCGCATCATTCAGCATATGCATCAGGTAATAGTCCACATAGTCCGTGCGCAGCCGCTTCAGTTCCTCCTGAAACAGCCGCTCGATGCCTGCCGCACTTCGGATCAGATAGTGGGGCAGCTTGGTGGCGATATAAATATCCTTGCGGATCCCATTTTTCTCAAAGATCTCACCGATGGCCGCTTCGCTGCCGGTGTAGATATAGGCGGTATCATAGTAGTTTACACCGCTGCGGTAGGCCTCCATGATCTGTTTTTCCGTGGCTTCCATGTCAATGATGCCCGCTTTTTTCTGAAACCGGAGACAACCAAATCCCAGAGCCGACAGTTTATTGCCGTATTTGTCCAATCGGTATTGCATAAATCGCACCTCGTCTTTGCTCATGTAGCAGTATGGTAGCATAAAATTCAAGAGAACGCAAGAAAACAGCCTGTGCCCCAAAGAAAATACTGGAATTTTCCGCCAAACTGTCGTATGATAGAAGCAATCAAAAACAAGGGAGCAATTCTATGGAGCAAAATACAAAATGGGTCAGCGTATGGGGCAATGCTGTTTCCGTCGCGGAAAACCGTCCGGAACGGTACGCGAAGGACATCACCCTGCGCTATCCTGTCATCACTTCCTTCAGCTGCAGCGCCGTCCGGCTGACTTTCGACAATTACTGCGGCACCGAACCCATCACCCTGGACAAAACCACCGTTTTCTATGACGGCAATTTCTATCCTGTCTTCTTCGGCGGAAACCGGGATGTGACCATTCCCGCAGGCGAAAACGTGGTCTCCGATCCTCTGGAGCTCCATGTCCATGCCGGTCAGCTGCTGCAGATCAGCTTCTACTTAAAGGATTTCACCCTGATGCGCAGCGTGGTCTATACCTGCGGCCCTCTGTCCGAGGGTCTATACGCCAACGGCGACCAGACAGAAAACCCTGACATCTCCATCCACACCTCCCGGAAGACCCAGCTTTGCTACTTCCTGTGCAACGTTGCCGTCCTGACCGCCCCCGCCAACCGGGCCATCGTCTGCTACGGCGACTCCATCACCGCCCAGAACTGGCCGGATGAACTGGCTGTACGTTGCTTCACGGAAGGCTACGAGCACACCGCCATCATCCGCCGGGCCACCTCCGGTTCCCGGATCCTGCGGGAATACAATTGCCTGCTCTATGAATCCTATGGTCTCTCCGGCGAGCACCGGTTCCACCATGAGGTTCCCACCGACGGTGCCGACACCGTCATCATCCAGCAGGGCATCAATGACATTATCCATCCTGTGGGTGTTGAAAACAATGTCTTCCGTCCCATGAGTGATCTGCCCACCGTGGAGCAGCTCATCGACGGTCTGAAGAGCTACATCGCCAAGGCGAAGAGCTACGGCTACAAAGTCTATGTGGGCACCCTGCTTCCCATGGGCGGCTGGCGTACCGATGCTCCCTTCCGGCAGGAACTGCGCCACGCTTACAACAATTTTATCCGCACCACCAACCTCATCGACGGCTGCATCGACTTTGACAAGGCGCTGCGGGATCCCGTCCAGCCAGACTATTTCTTCCCGGAATATGACTCCGGCGACCATCTCCATCCCAGTGTCAAGGGCTATCAGAGAATGGCCCAGGAGATCCCGTCTCACTTGCTGAAATAAAAAAGCGCCCGGATGGCAGTGCCATCCGGGCTTTGCTTATTTACTGAAAATCAGCAGGTTCTTCCCAGGCAGGCTCCCGGGGAGCTTCTCTTCTGGGAGGCATACCGTCGTCCCTGTTCCGGCTGAAGAACAGGAAGAAGGCTTCCGTCACGTTGAAAATGATGCTCAGAACCAGGAACAGCACACTGTTGGCAGGATCCATGGACACGTAGATGTCATACAGCGCCATGTATCGGATCACTGCTGCCGCAATGGAAATGCCGCCCATGGTAAGCGCCAGACCCGTTGCGCCCAGGGCGCTGCCCAAAACAGAGTTCCAAAGCTCATTTCCTCTCACGCCGTAGATGGCACCGGTGGTCAGCTCCACCGTCACACTCACTGCCACAATCAGCAGGATCAGGGCAACAGCCGCATTGATCAGGTTCAGAATCAGCAGGATCTTCCGTTTGGACTTGTACTGTCCCTTCACCACATACCGGTACTGATCGGACAGGGAACCGATGATCCATACATTCAGAACCGGAACCCAGCTGAGCCAGGCTTTGTCAATGCCCCGGCGGGTGGCCAGGGTGTACAGCGCCAGGGAAGAAAGCACATAGGTGGCAATTCCCAGCAGCGTGGAGGGGAATGCAGACGTCAGGAACGGAAGCAGCATGGCCGCTTCTTCCATATAGGCATCAATATGAAAATTCATACCGTTATTTCTCCTTTATTTCTCGATTGGAGACAGTTTACCACAAAATTCTGAAAATTGCAACCAAAGGAAAAAGGCAGCCTGTCGGCTGCCTTTTTTATATGCATTAGTTGGTGTAGTTATCGAAATAACCCTGGATGTGGATGATGGGAGTACCCTTGTCACCGGAACCGGAGGTCAGGTCGCACAGAGAGCCGATCAGGTCGGTCAGGCGGCGGGGAGTGGTACCCTGGGATGCCATGGAACCGGACAGGTCGCCCTTGGCGCGGATGGCGCTCTCGATGGCAGCCTTCAGTGCTTCACCGGACAGATTTGCGAAATCGTTGTCAGCCAGGTACTTCAGTTTCAGCTCGTTGGGAGTGCCCTCCAGACCTGCGGTATAGGCAGGGGAAACAACGGGGTCAGCCAGCTCCCAGATCTTGCCCACGGGATCCTTGAAAGCGCCGTCGCCATAGACCATGACTTCAACCAGCTTGCCGGTCTTTTCCATGAACTTGTTCTGGATGTCCTTGACCAGAGCGGTGCAGTCTCTGGGGAACAGCTTGACCATGCCTTCAGTGGACTTATTGGAGCCCAGCAGACCGTACTTTTCGTTGCAGCCGCTGCCATTGACGGGAGCGTTCAGAATATCGTCCAGACCGCAGACGCGCTCAGCGCCGGCACCCCACAACAGACGCTTGGAGCGTGCACGGGTGTGAACATCGCAGGTCAGAACATTCTTGGTATAATCAAGGATGACTCTGGGATCGTTGGCAAAGATGACCTCCACATCGGCACCTTCTTCGCGAACCAGATCAGAATAGTACTGAACATAGTCCACCAGGGTGAAGGGATGCAGATTCTCGCCGAACAGGGCGCGGTAGCGCTCCAGAGTCAGCACGTCGGAGTAGGGATTGACCTTGGCTTCATCCAGCTTGTCCAGGGAAACCAGCTCGTTACCCACCTCATCGGAGGGATAGCTCAGCATCAGGACGACCTTCTTGCAGCCCTTGGCGATGCCGCGCAGGCAGATGGCAAAACGGTTGCGGGACAGGATGGGGAAAATAACGCCGACAGTCTCACCGCCCAGCTTGGCGCGAACGTCTTCAGCAATGGCATCCACAGACGCGTAATTGCCCTGAGAGCGGGCCACGATGGACTCGGTCAGTGCGACAACGTCACGGTTGCGGATCTCATAACCTTCGCTTGCAGCAGCTTCCAGCACGCTGTTGACGGTGATCTCCACCAGATCATCGCCTTCGCGGATGATGGGGCAGCGGATACCGCGGGAGATGGTTCCGACTTTTCTTTCCATATTGTTACCTCATTTCCCCGGCCGGGGATATCCCCAGGGTCGGATTAGAATCAATAGATTAACATCATAGTTATATCGCAGTTCTCTCGATTTTTCAATCATTTTTTTATGAATTTATTTTGCGAAAAAAAGTTTTGTACAATTTGACAGATGTCTGTCCGTTGTGTGTCCTCCGTCAAAAAAACAAACACCGGGCAGTATAGTCTGCCCGGTATATTGGGGATTATTCCGTGTCCGCAGCAAAAAATGCTACCGCCACAGCGCCGGGGCCCGCATGGGTGCCCACAACGCTGCCCACCACTTCATAGGGCAGTTCCTCCAGATTTCCTTCCCACAGGGAAGCGCTGTCCTGAATGTACTTGTGCAGCAGCGCATCGCTGAGGCCGGTATAGCCCAGCAGCACAGGCTTTCTGAAATCCACGCCGCCGGCCTTTCCAATCTCCTGCACCAGCAGATTGTTGGCCTGCCGGGAGCCCCGGGCCTTGCCCAGCATCCGGATCTCGCCGTTTTCGATGCAGACCACAGGTTTGATATTCAGCAAACCTCCCGCCAGCGCGACCGCCGCAGAGATCCGGCCGCCCTTCTTCAGATACTCCAGGGTGTCCAGCATGGCAAGCAGCCGTACTTTCTCCCGCTTCTGCATCACCTTCCAGGCGATGGTCTCGGCGTCCATGCCCTGATCCGCCAGGCCCAGGGCATACTCCGTCAGGATGGCACTGCCCAGCGCAATGGTATGGCTGTCCACCACATAGACCTGTCCGGGAAATTCCTCTGCCGCAATACAGGCACTCTGGTGAGTACCGGACAACTTGGAGGATACGGTAATGCACACCACCTGATGTCCTGCCTCCACTGCCGCACGGAACACCTCTTCAAACGCAAAGGGAGATGCCTGGCTGGTGGTGGGCAGTACATCGCTTTCAATCAGCTTTTCATAGAAGGTTCTGCTGTCGATGGTGATACCGTCAATATATTCCTCATCTCCAAAACGGATGGTCAGAGGAACCACATCCACCCTGCTGCGGACCTGGGGAATCAGATCCGCGGTGGAATCTACAATGATTCTGATACTCATACTATATATATTACTCCTTTTCGTTCAGTCCATGCATGCTGATGGAATGCAGATTCTGGGCAATGATACCCAGTACATGATAGAACACGTCTCTCTGTTCGTCGTTCAGACCCACGCCTGCCATCTCCACAGCCCGTCCAGCCACGGTATTGACATTCCGGGCAGCTTCTTTTCCTGCCTCGGTCAAAACCAGAGGTACCCGATAACGGATACCGTGCTGTTCCCGTCTTGTCAGCAGACCTGCTTCCTCCAGTTCTGCGACCGTGCGGGAGATGGCAGCCTTATCCCGCTCGCAGAGCTCGCACAGCCGGGCTGCGGTGAGTCCCTCCGGAAACCGGTCCATGACCACCAGACACTGTGCATGAGGGCCTTTCAGATTGTATTTTGCCATTTCCGTCCGTTCGATCCGCTGGATATCATGATACAGACTGGATACCACAGTGGAAAAAATCTCATATTTGCTGATCATTGCGTTCTCCTTATTGTTGTCATATCAACTTGTCAGAAACCTTATCACAGACATGTTGTTTTGTCAACAATCTTGATTTTGTCAACATCTTCCTGTTTTATGCCCGGAAACAGCTGTATCTTATCCATTTCTCAGTTGTGTTTCCCGGAAGACAATGCTATAATATCTGCACTGTATCTATTTATTCTCACGATTCAGGAGGCTTTTATGAATATTATCATTGCAGGCGACGGCAAAATCGGATCCATGCTGACCCGCCAGCTTTCCTCCGAAGGCCATGACATCACTGTCATCGACTCCAATTCCAAAGTACTGGACGCAACGGTGGAACGGTTTGATGTCATTGCCGTTCACGGCAACTGCGCTTCCATGGATGTTCTGCTGCAGGCCGGTGTGAAGGATGCGGATCTGCTGATCGCTGCCACCAGCGAAGATGAAGTGAATCTGCTGTGCTGCACCACTGCCCATGCGCTGAACCCCAAGCTGCACACCATCGGACGGATCCGCAATCCGGAATACACGGAGCAGATCTATAAAATGCGTAATGTCTTTGGTCTGTCCATGGTCATCAATCCGGAAAACCAGACTGCTGTGGAAATCGACCGTCTGCTGAAATACCCCGGATTCCTGCGCCGGGATACCTTTGCCAAGGGCAGCACCGAAATCGTGGAGCTTCAGGTCAAGCCCGGCAGCAAGCTTTGCAACGTCCGTCTGATGGATCTTCGCTCCATTGTCAACTGCCAGGTTCTGGTCTGCGCCGTTCTCCGGGAAGGCAATGCCATCGCACCCAAGGGTGATTTCGTGCTGCGGGAAGGCGACCGGGTTTTCTTTACCGCGCTATCCCAGAATCTGACCACCCTGCTGAAGAACCTGGATATCCTGACCCGCCGTGTCCGTCATGTTACCATCTGCGGTGGCGGACGCATCAGTTATTATCTGGCCGGTCGGCTGAAAAAATCCGGCATCTCTGTGCGGATCATCGAAAAGAATTACAACCGCTGCCGGGAGCTGTGTGAGCTGCTGCCGGACGCTGATATCATCCACGGAGATATCAGCGATCAGGATCTGCTGGAAAGCGACATTCTTGCCGGAAGCGATGCCGTGGTCACCATGACCGGAATGGACGAAATGAACATCATCGTCTCCATGTACGCCGTCTCCAAGGGCGTCAATCAGGTCATCACCAAGATCAGCCACAGCGGAAACCGGAATCTGATCAACAGCATGTCTCTGGGCAGCCTGGTCTGTCCCCGTGACCTGGTCTGTAACAACATCGTCCGTTATGTCCGCGCCATGGAAAATCAGACCGGTGCTGCCATCTCCGTCCATGCCATCGCCGACGGTCAGGTCGAAGCCCTGGAATTCCTGGTGGATGAGCATACCCGCAATGTGGGCAAGCCCCTGAAGGAGATCAAGCTGAAGCCCGATGTACTGCTGGTGGGCATTGCCCACGGCGCCTCCACAGAGATCCCCAACGGTAATTCTGTCTTCCAGCAGGGCGATACCGTGGTTATCGTGGATACCAACAAGCGGGAAATTATCCGTCAGCTGAATGACATCTTCGCATAAGGAGGATCATCCTTATGAATTTTAAAATGATGGGGCGATTCCTCGCCCAGATCCTGTCCATCGAAGGCATCTTCCTCATCCCCGCCCTGATCATCAGTCTGTACTGCGGCGAGGCCATGGCGGTGCAGGGTTTTCTGTGGACCCTTGCCGTGATTCTGGTTCTGGTCCTTTTCCTGGGAATCATTTCCCGGGGCGCCCCCAGTGCCTTCTATGCCAAGGAAGGTCTCGTCTGTGTCGGCGCCAGCTGGATCGTCCTCAGTGCGGTTGGCTGTCTGCCCTTCTGGATCTCCCGGGAAATTCCCAGCTATGTGGATGCTTTTTTTGAGATTGTCTCCGGCTTCACCACCACCGGTGCCTCCATCGTCCCCTCTGTGGAAGATCTGAGCAAGGGCATCCTGTACTGGCGTAGCTTCAGCCATTGGCTGGGCGGCATGGGTGTTCTGGTATTCCTGCTGGCCTTCACCGGCGGTAAGGGACAGGGTTTCACCATGCATCTGCTCCGGGCGGAGAGCCCCGGCCCCTCTGTGGGCAAGCTGGTTCCCAAGATGCGCACCACCGCAGCCATCCTCTATATTATTTATGTTGTCATGACCATTCTGAATGTGGTCTTCCTTCTTCTGGGTGATATGCCCCTCTTCGATGCTGTCTGCACCGCCCTGGGTACTGCAGGCACCGGTGGTTTTGGCATTAAAAATGATTCCATGGCCAGCTACAGCCCCTACCTGCAGAATGTGACCACCGTGTTCATGATTCTCTTCGGTGTCAACTTCAGCTGCTACTATCTGCTTCTGATCCGGCAGTGGAAAAGTGTCATCACCGACGAAGAGGTCCGGACCTATTTCGGCATCATCCTCGGAAGCATCCTGCTGATCATCTGGAACACCCGCGGACTGTACGGAACACTGGAAGAAACCATCCGCCACACCGCTTTTCAGGTGGGCTCCATCATCACCACCACAGGCTATGCCACAGTGGACTTTGATCTCTGGCCCAGTTTCTCCAAGACCATCCTGCTGTGCCTCATGGTGGTCGGCGCCTGCGCCGGTTCCACCGGCGGCGGCCTGAAAATCGCCCGGCTGCTGCTTCTTTTGAAAAGTGCCAGACGGAACATCCGCCGGATGCTGAATCCCCGACGCATCGAGGTAGTCCGCAACAACGGAGCCGCCGTGAATGAACAGGTGCTTGACAATACCAACGCTTATCTGTCCGCATACGTGGTGATCATTTTCCTGGTATTCCTGATCATCTCCCTGGACGGTTTCTCCGTGGGCACCAACTTCTCCGCAGTGCTCTGCACCTTCAACAACATCGGCCCCGGCCTGGAAGCGGTGGGTCCCACCTGCAACTTCAGTCAGTTCAGCGACCTGAGCAAGCTCGTCCTTAGCTGGGCCATGCTGGCCGGCCGTCTGGAGATCTTCCCCATGCTGATCCTGTTCTCCAGAAGCACCTGGAAAAGCCACTAACCTGCCAAGCGCGCATCCGTCAGGATGCGCGCTTTTCCACTTATTTTCTTATTGACATTTCATATCATTCCATGGTATAATCTCAAGGATAAATGCGGCGCATCCCGCTCAGGGCACCCACCATATCTGTGCCCCAATTCACTTCGTCTTGCCGCTTTTTCGGCAGGGCATTTTTTTAGGCAGAAAGGAGACCATTATGACGAAGCAGATCAGCGCAACCGTTATTTCCGGTTCTCTGGGAACCACTTTCGCTGACAGCATTGGTGCCTCCATTTCCGATGCTGCTCTTTCTGTTTTCAATTCTCCCAAATACGCAGTCTTTCCCGGCTTTTGTGACGTGCATGTGCATTTCAGAGAGCCGGGTTTTTCTTACAAAGAGACTATGGAATCCGGCAGTAAGTCATCTGCCCGGGGCGGCTACACCGCCGTGTGCACCATGCCCAACCTGAATCCTGTTCCCGACTCTGTGGATCATCTGCGTCAGCAGCTGGACATCATCGAATCCTCCGCCTGTATCCATGTCTATCCCTACGGTGCCATCACCGTGGGCGAAAAGGGCGAAGTCCTTGCAGATCTGGAGGGCATGGCTCCCGATGCCATTGCCTTCTCCGATGACGGCCGGGGCGTTCAGAGCGATGAGATGATGAAGCAGGCCATGCTCCGGGCCAAGGCTCTGGGCAAAATGATCGTTGCCCACTGTGAGGTCAATGACCTGCTGAAGGGCGGCTATATCCATGACGGTGACTACGCCGCTGCCCACGGCCACCGGGGTATCTGCTCCGAGAGCGAATGGGCTCAGATCGCAAGAGACCTGGAGCTGATCCGGGAAACCGGCTGCAGCTATCACGTATGCCACATCTCCACCAAGGAGAGCGTGGAACTGATCCGCAAGGCAAAAGCCGAAGGTCTGGACGTAACCTGCGAGACCGGTCCTCACTATCTGGTGATGGATGACAGCAATCTTCAGGAAGACGGCCGCTTCAAGATGAATCCCCCCCTGCGGGGAAAGGAAGACCGGGAAGCTCTGCTGGCCGGTATCCTGGACGGCACCATCGACATGATCGCCACCGATCACGCCCCCCACTCCGCGGAGGAAAAGTCCAGAGGGCTGGAAAAGAGCGCATTCGGTGTGGTCGGCATCGAGACCGCCTTCCCCATTCTCTACACCTATCTGGTCAAGCCCGGCATTCTGACCATGGACCGGCTCATTGATCTGCTGGTCATCAATCCCCGCAATCGTTTCGGCATTTCCCTGGGCTGCGACTACTCCGTCTGGGATCTGGAGGCGGAATACGCCGTGGATCCTGAGGAGTTCCTCTCCATGGGCAAAGCCACGCCCTTCACCGGCTGGAAGGTAAACGGCCGCTGCATGGCCACCGTCTGTGACGGCAAAATCGTATACAATTCACTTTAAGATAGATTACTTTAGGAGGATATCAAAATCATGGCAAAAAGAACCGATATCAAGAAGATTCTGATCATTGGCTCCGGCCCCATCGTCATCGGCCAGGCTGCCGAGTTTGACTATGCCGGCACCCAAGCCTGCCTGGCTCTGAAGGAAGAGGGCTACGAAGTTGTTCTGTGCAACTCCAACCCCGCCACCATCATGACCGACACCATCATCGCCGACAAGGTCTACATGGAGCCCCTGACCCTGGAATATGTTGCCAAAATCATCCGCTATGAGCGTCCCGACGCCATCATCCCCGGCATCGGCGGTCAGACCGGTCTGAACCTGGCCATGCAGCTGGAGAAGAAGGGCATTCTGAAGGAGTGCCGCGTCAAGCTGCTGGGCACCTCCAGCGCCTCCATTGAGCGCGCCGAGGACCGCGAGCTGTTCAAGGAGATGTGCGAATCCATCGGTGAGCCTGTCATCCCCTCCGAGATCACCTACTCTCTGGAAGAGGCCAAGGAAGCTGCCAACCGCATCGGCTACCCCGTTGTTCTGCGCCCCGCCTTCACTCTGGGCGGTACCGGCGGCGGCTTCGCCTACAACGACGAAGAGCTGATGGAAGTCGGCATCAATGCGTTCAATCTGTCCCCTGTCCATCAGGTTCTGATTGAGAAATCCGTCAAGGGCTACAAGGAGATTGAGTTCGAGGTCATGCGTGATACCAATGACCACGCCATCACCATCTGCGGCATGGAAAACATCGACCCTGTCGGCGTCCACACCGGTGACTCCATGGTCGTCGCTCCCATCATGACCCTGTCCAAGGAACATGAGAAGATGCTGAACGACTCCGCCATCAAGCTCATCAAGGAGCTGAAGATCGAAGGCGGCTGCAACGTTCAGTTCGCTCTGAATCCCCACTCCTCCGAATACTACCTGATCGAGGTCAACCCCAGAGTTTCCCGTTCTTCCGCTCTGGCCTCCAAGGCTTCCGGCTACCCCATCGCCCGCGTTACCGCAAAGATCGCTGTGGGCATGGCTCTGGAGGACATCAAGATTGCCAACACCAACGCTGCCTTCGAGCCCAAGCTGGACTACGTCATCGCCAAGCTGCCCCGTTTCCCCTTCGACAAGTTCACCTCCGCCACCAACAAGCTGGGCACCCAGATGAAGGCCACCGGCGAGATCATGGGCATCGGCTCCAATCTGGAAGAGGCTCTGCTGAAGGGCATCCGTTCCCTGGAGATCGGCGCAAACCATATGTACCTGAGCAAGTTCGACAACATGACCGTTGAAGAGCTGCTGGATTATATCAAGGAGTTCCGCTCCGACAATATCTTCGCCATTGCCGAGCTGCTGTGGCACGGTGTGACCGTGGAAAAGATCCACGAGATCACCCAGATCACCCCCTACTTCCTGGAGTCCATCAAGAAGATCATCGACATGGAAGAGCAGCTGCGTGTCCGCAAGGATGCAGAGATCCTGCGTGATGCCAAGAAGATGGGCTTCGGCGACAAGTACATTGCCCGCCTGTGGAAGTGCAAGGAGCTGGACGTCTACAACATGCGTAAGGAGCTGGGTCTGTTCCCCGTGTTCAAGATGGTGGATACCTGCCACACCGGCGCCTATATCCCCTACTTCTACTCCAGCTACACCGGCGAGAACACCTCCATCCTGACAAACCGCAAGAAGATCGTGGTTCTGGGTGCAGGTCCCATCCGTATCGGCCAGGGTGTCGAATTCGACTACTCCACCGTTCACGCCGTCATGACCATCAAGAATGCCGGTTACGAGGCCATCATCATCAACAACAACCCCGAAACCGTCTCCACCGACTACACCACCGCTGACAAGCTGTATTTCGAGCCTCTGACTCCCGAAGATGTCATGAACATCATCGAGTTCGAAAAGCCCGAGGGCGTCATCGCCTCCCTGGGCGGTCAGACCGCCATCAACCTGGCACAGCCCCTGCATGACCGCGGTGTGAAGATCATCGGCACCGACTGCGCTGCCATTGACCAGGCAGAGGACCGCAATGAGTTCGAAAATCTGCTGAATGAGCTGAACATCCCCAGAGCCAAGGGCAAGGCTGTCACCAAGCTGGAAGACGGCATCTCCGCCGCCGCTGAAATCGGCTACCCTGTTCTGGTCCGTCCCTCCTTCGTTCTGGGCGGCCGCGCCATGCAGATCGTCGCCAACGAAGAGCAGCTGCGCCACTACCTGCGCACCGCTGTTGAGATCGATGAGGACAAGCCTGTTCTGGTCGACAAGTATATCCAGGGCCGCGAAGTGGAAATCGACGCCATCTGCGACGGCCGTGACGTCTTTGTTCCCGGCATCATGGAACTGGTCGAGCGTACCGGTGTCCACTCCGGCGACTCCATCAGCGTCTATCCTCCCTTCTCCATCTCCAACAAGGTCAAGGGTATCATCCTGCAGTACGCCAAGAAGCTGGGTCTGGGCATCGGCATCGTCGGCCTGTTCAACATCCAGTTCATCGTTGACAGCGAAGACAATGTCTACATCATCGAAGTTAACCCCCGTTCTTCCCGTACCGTTCCCTTCCTCAGCAAGGCCACCGGCTACTCCCTGGCTGACATCGCCACCGAAGTCATCCTGGGCAAGAGCCTGAAGGAGCAGGGCTTCTTCGACATCTACCCCGATGAGAAGGACCGCTGCTATGTCAAGGCACCCGTCTTCTCCTTCAACAAGATCCGCGGTCTGGATGCCTACCTGTCCCCCGAAATGAAGTCCACCGGCGAAGCCATCGGCTACGACCGCACCATGAACAGAGCTCTGTACAAGGCTCTGCAGGCCTCCGGCATGCATCTGCAGAACTACGGCACTGTCTTTGCCACCATCGCCGACAAGGATAAGGAAGAGGCTCTGCCCCTGATCAACCGCTTCTATCAGCTGGGCTTCAACATCGAAGCAACCGTCGGTACCGCCAAGTTCCTGAAGGAGAACGGCATCCGCACCCACGCACTGACCAAGGTCAGCGAGGGCAGCGAGGAGATCCCCAACGCACTGCGTCAGGGCCACATCGCCTACTTCATCAACACCAAGGATCCCGGCTCCAGCGCAGAAAACGACGGTGCCAAGCTGCGTCAGATCGCAACCGAGTACAACGTGACCATGTTCACTTCTCTGGATACCGTCAAGGCTCTGCTGGATGTTCTGGAAGAGACCACACTGACCATCTCCACCATCGACGCTTAAGTGGGTGTGCACCCACAGGCAATTCGAGTCTGAAAGCTGGCCTGTTCTGCAACACCAATGAATGAATACAGCCCAAGGTATGATTGCCACTGGCAATCATGTGCATTTTGATTCGCTGCGCGGAGCACCACCCGGTTCGAAACTGCATGTATAACGCTTAAATAAGGGAGGGCTCAGCCCTCCCTTGCAACAAATATTCCGGTAGTTCCCCTAGTAAAGAAAAGAAGGAGAAACTATGAAACAAAGCATTTTCCAGATCGTCAGCAATGAAGCGCTGACCGATTCTGTCTATAAAATGATTCTGGCCGGCGATGCCAGCGATATCACCAACTGCGGCCAGTTCGTCAACATCCAGCTGGACGGCATGTACCTGCGCCGCCCCATCTCCGTCTGCGACTATGATGAGCAGACGCTGACCATCGTCTACAAGGTGGTTGGCAAGGGTACCGAGGCCATGGCTGCCATGACCGCCGGCACCAAGCTGGACATTCTGACAGGCCTGGGCAACGGCTATGACCTGACTCTGGCCGGCGACAAGCCCGTGCTGCTGGGCGGCGGTGTTGGCGTGCCCCCCATGTACAACCTGGCAAAGAAGCTGAGAGCCATGGGCAAGGAAGTCAAGGTCATCCTGGGCTTCAACGTCAAGAGTGAGATCTTCTACGAGGAAGAGTTCAAGGCTCTGGGCTGTGACGTCACCGTCACCACCGTGGACGGCAGCTACGGTGTCAAGGGTTTTGTCACCAACGCACTGCCCGAGGACTATACATATTTCTACACCTGCGGTCCCGAGCCCATGCTGAAGGCCGTGTACCGCGCATCCAAGACCTCCGGCCAGATGAGCTTTGAAGAGCGCATGGGCTGCGGCTTCGGCGCCTGCATGGGCTGCAGCTGCAAGACCCTCACCGGCTACAAGCGCATCTGCAAGGATGGCCCCGTCATGAAGAAGGAGGAGATCTTATGGGAAGCTTAAAGGTAAATCTGTGCGGCATTGAGCTGGACAACCCCATCATCCCCGCCTCCGGCACCTTCGGCTACGGCTATGAGTACGCCGAGCTGTACGACATCAACGAGCTGGGCACCTTCTCCTTCAAGGGCACCACCAAGGATCCCCGGTTCGGCAACC
>JAFZGL010000143.1 GCA_017555395.1 Oscillospiraceae bacterium
AATTTTGACATCGGTTTTCTGGAACTCACCATTGCTGAAAACTATGCCCCCGACAAGTGGCTGGTGCTGTTGCAGGCTGCCATCACCCTGCTGGTCGGCTGCCGCCTGATGTACGAAGGCCGCCGGGGTGTCGGTTATATCCGGGAAATTCTGCTGCCCATGAAAGAGGAAAAGCCCTTCGATTCCATCGTCAGCACCAACCTGAAGAAGCTGGCAAAGCTCAGCATCGTAATCGGCATTCTCTATAACATTATCATTCTCTCCGAGCAGATCATAACCGTCTTCGTATATGATCTTCCCGGGCTGCTGATCAGTGAAAAGATCGCCCATGTGGGCGGCATGTTCCAGGTGGATCTGACCTTCGTTGTGTGCTGGGCTGCACTGCTGCTTTTGAGCTATGTGTTCCGTTACGGTGAAGAGCTTCAGCAGCTGTCCGACGAGACCCTGTAAGGAGGTTCCCCATGCCCATAATTCTGCGTTTAGACCGGGTCATGGCCGACCGAAAAATGTCGCTCAACGAACTGTCTGAAAAAGTCGGCGTTTCCAACGTAAATCTCAGCAAACTAAAAACCGGAAAAGTCAGCGCCGTCCGGTTCTCCACCCTGGAAGCCATCTGCGAAGCACTGAACTGCCAGCCCGGGGATATTCTGGAATATCAGAAGGAAGATTGACCCATTTTTGCATTTTCCTCTTGTTTTTTCTACAAACTGCGGTTATAATAGCCCCAGACAAAAAATAGGAGGCTATTATTATGGCTGTCAAGATTGAAAAAGAAACCATCATCGGTGAGGTTCTGGATATCGCACCCCACGCTGCTCCCCTGTTCTTCGCCATCGGCATGCACTGCCTGGGCTGCCCCCACTCCCGCGGCGAAACCGTCGAGGAAGCCTGCATGGTCCACGGTGTCGACTGCGACTCCTTCCTGACCCAGCTGAACTACTTCCTGGAGGCTTACGAGGCCAACGCTGAGGAGAACGCTTAAATAGCAAACAGCAGGAGCGGAAGATTTTCCGCTCCTGTCTTTTTTGGAGGAAAAACCATGAAGATTCCCCTTTCCACCCGGCTGGAAGCCTGCTGCCGGTTTGTAAATAAAGGTGACCGGGTTGCGGATATCGGCTGCGACCACGGCTATCTGGGCATTTATCTGCTGAAAAACGGCATTGCCTCCAGCATGATCGAAGCTGACATCAATGAAGGGCCGCTGGATGCCGCCCGCCGGAATGCGGTAAAATTCGCTGTGAAGGACAAAATGACCTTCCACCTGTCCGATGGTCTGCAGAAGATTCCCCGGGATTTTGACTGCATGGTCTGCGCCGGTATGGGTGCCGATACTATGATGTCCATTATCCACCACGCATCCGACTGGCTGAAGGATCCCAGATACCGCCTGATCCTGCAGTGTCAGAGCAAGCGGCCGGAGCTGCGGCAGTGGCTGTACGATGAAGGCTTCCGGATCAACCGGGAGACCCTGGCCAAGGACGGAAAGTTCGTCTACTCCATTATGGAAGTTATTTTTGATCCCGGTCACGCCATCTCCCCTGCCGAAACCTACATCACAAAACAGCTGATTGAGGACAACCATCCCCTGCTGCCGGAATATTATGAACGGGTAAAAAGCGGTGTAGAACTGACCATTTTCGGACTGAAGAAAGCAAACAGCGATCAGCTTTCCATTTATGAAAGCATTTTACGTGATTTGACTGCAATGGAGGAACAGATCTATGGCAACCGTAGCTGATATTCTGAATTTTGTTGAACATCTGGCACCCCGGTACATGAAGTGCGACTGGGACAATGTGGGGCTGCTCTGCGGACGGAAGGACAAGGAAGTCAAAAAGATCCTGGTTGCTCTGGATCCCTTCCGCAGTGTCATTGAAGAGGCCATCGATATCGGCGCTGACTGCATCGTCACCCACCATCCCCTGATCTTCCGCAATCCCCTGATGGCTGTCAACGAAGACTCTGAGACCGGACGGTGTGTGCTGACCCTCATGGAGCACGGTATCGCCGCCATCAATGCCCACACCAACTATGATCTGGCTCCCGACGGTGTCAACGATGTTCTGGCCCGGACTCTGGGATTGCAGAACATTGAAGTCATCCATCCCGAGGGCGAAGATGCCCAGGGACGTCCCTACGGACTGCTGCGCTGCGGCACTGTGGGAGAAATCGCCCTGAAGGCATTCCTGGTGGGAGTAAAGGAACATCTGGACTGTGATGGTCTTCGCTATGTGGACAGCGGTAAGCCTGTCCGCAAAGTGGCCGTGGGCGGCGGCTCCTGCGCAGATGAGATGTATGATGCACTGGCCGCGGGCTGCGACACCTTCGTCACCGCCGATGTGAAGTATAATCAGTTCCGCACCGCTTTTGAGCTGGGTCTGAATCTGATTGATGCCGGTCATTTCCATACCGAAAATCCCTCCATGCCTCCCCTGGCAGAAAACCTGCGCTCTGAATTCCCCGGCGTTGAGGTTATTTTCTCTGAAAAGCACCGCGATTGCATGAAATTCTTTGTATAACGGTTGATTTTTGAAAAACTCTCTGGTAAAATAGATACGCTTATTTTGAACTTTACTTACGAAGGGAAGATTTTATAATGTCCGGACATTCCAAATGGCATAACATTCAGAAGACCAAGGGCGCACAGGACGCCAAGCGTGCTGCTGCTTTCACCAAGATCGCAAAGGAACTGATCGTGGCAGTTAAGGAAGGCGGCGGTATCACCGATCCCGCCAACAACTCCCGTCTGGCCACCGTCATCACCAAGGCCAAGGCTGCCAACATGCCCAACGACAACATCAAGCGCTGCCTGGAAAAGGCAAGCGGTGCAGGCGGCGGCGACAACTATGAGTCCATCACCTACGAAGGCTACGGCCCCGGCGGTGTTGCCGTCATCGTTGAGACCATGACTGACAACCGTAACCGTACCGCAGGCTCCATGCGCCACCACTTCGACAAGTTCGGCGGCAACCTGGGTGCTTCCGGCTGCGTTTCCTGGTCCTTCGACAAGAAGGGTGTTCTGGTCATCGACAACTCCGAAGAGGAGCTGGACGAAGAAGAAGTCATGATGGATGCCATGGATGCAGGCGC
>JAFZGL010000144.1 GCA_017555395.1 Oscillospiraceae bacterium
CTATCTCCGATCCCGAAGGTGCAGGCCTGACCGACATCCCCACCGTCACCGGTGTCTCCGATGCTCTGAACACCAATTTCATCATGGATATGATGTTCGCCGCCGATCCTTCCATCCAGTCCGTTGGCCTGCTGTACTCCAACTCCGAGATCAATTCCGAAGCTCCCATCCGTGACGCCAAGGCTTACCTGGATGCCAAGGGCATCGCCTACGTGGAAAAGACCGGCAACACCGCCAACGAAGTTATCGCCGCCGCTTCCGACCTGGTGGGCCGCGTGGACGCTGTCTTCACCCCCACCGATAATGTGGTCATGGCCACCGAGGCTGCCGTTGCCGAACTGCTGAACGGGGCAGGCATCCCCCACTACACCGGCGCTGACTCCTTCGTGACTTCCGGTGCCTTCGCCACCTGCGGTGTCAACTACACCGAGCTGGGCACCAAGACCGCCGACATCGCTTTCGACATCCTCCAGGGCGGCGCCATCGGCGACTTCCACATCATGGACGGCGGCATCATCACCGTCAACACCGAGACCGCACAGATGGTGGGTCTCAGCGCCGAAGTCTTCAAGACCATGGCAAACACCATCATCAGTGTCACCACCGCTGAATAAAATGATGAATGCTGAATGCAGAATGAATATCCCCTTTGGAGTTGCGCTCCGAGGGGGATATCTCCGTATTATATTGACTTTTTCCTGATACCAAATTATAATTCTGCATTATGCATTCCGCATTTTGCATTACAAGGAGAACCCGTTATGATTTCAACCGCTGTTATTATGAGCGCGCTGGAGCTGGGCTGTGTCTATGCGCTGGTGGCGCTGGCGCTGTTTCTCAGCTTCCGGGTGCTGAATATCGCCGATATGACCACCGATGGCACCTTCACCCTGGGCTGCGCCGTGTCTGCCACCGTTGCCGTGGCGGGTCACCCCATTCTGGCCCTGCCTGCCGCCATGCTGGCCGGTGCCGCCGCCGGATCTGTCACCGCACTGCTGCAGACCCGATTCCGGATCCCCTCGATCTTGGCGGGCATCATCACCAATACCGGTCTTTACACTGTGAATCTGGCGGTGATGGGTTTCTCCTCCAATGTGAATATGCTGAAGACCGACACTATCTTCTCTCTGATGAAGCCGGTTCTGGGTACTTCTTATAAGTTGGTTCCCGCCTTTGTCATCACCCTGATGGCCGGTCTTTTCCTGATCTTCTTCCTGAAGACCCGGCTGGGTCTGTCCATCCGGGCCACCGGCGACAATGCGGACATGGTCCGTGCATCCTCCATCAACACCGCCTTCACCGTCACCATCGGTCTGTGCATGTCCAATGCCCTGACGGCCCTCAGCGGCGCAGTTCTGGCTCAGTACCAGAAGACCGCCGACATCAACCTGGGCACCGGCATGGTCATCATCGGCCTGGCATCCCTGATCATCGGCGAAACCATTATGCCCAAGGGAAAGATGTGGATGAAGGTGGTGGGCGCCATTCTGGGCTCCGTGGTGTACCGCTTCATCATTGCAATCGCCCTGCGGCTGGATCTGCCCAGCGAATGCCTGAAGCTGATCTCCGCTGTTATCGTGGCCCTGGCCATCGGCCTGCCTGCCATGAAGGCCGCCAAGAAGGGAGGAAACTAAGATGCTCCAGCTGAAGAACATCACCAAAACCTTTGCCAAGGGCACCGTCAATGAAAAGACCGCCCTGAACGGCGTTGACCTGAATCTGGAGAAGGGCGATTTCGTCACGGTGCTGGGCTCCAACGGCGCAGGCAAATCCACCCTCTTCGGCGCCATCGCCGGCACCTTCATCCCGGATTCCGGTTCCGTGATTCTGGACGGCAAAGACATCACCCATCTGCCTGACTACAAGCGCAGCAAGTACATCGGCCGGATGTTCCAGGATCCCCTGAAAGGCACTGCACCCAGTATGACCATTGAGGAAAATCTTGCCCTGGCCTATATGCGGGCATCCAGCCACACCTCTCCCTTCTCCGTCATCGGCAAGGCCGACCGGGCAGATTTCCGGGAGCGGCTGAGCATGCTGGGTCTGGGACTGGAGGACCGGATGAACCATCCCGTGGGACTTCTCTCCGGCGGTCAGCGCCAGGCGCTGACCCTGCTGATGGCCACTCTGGTGACCCCCAAGCTGCTGCTCCTTGACGAGCACACCGCTGCCCTGGATCCGGCCACCGCGGAAAAGGTGCTGGAACTGACCAGAAAAATCGTGGCGGAAAATGACATCACCTGTCTGATGATCACCCACAATATCCCCTCCGCCCTGCAGCTGGGCAACCGCACCATCATGATGAACAATGGCCGCATTGTGCTGGAGCTTTCCGGTGAGCAGCGCCGTCATATCACCACCGAGCAGCTGCTGCAGGCCTTCCATGAACAGGGTGTGGTCAGCGACCGGATCCTTTTCAGCGCCGATATGTAAAAAAGAACTCCACAGCTTTACACAAAGCTGTGGAGTTTTTGCTATTTTTCCGGGGTGATCCGGGCGCAGCTGCAGCGCTCCAGGATCTTGTGGGGCACGATGACCCGGGTGGTGCGCAGATTGGGGTTTTCCAGATAGCCGATGATCTGGCTGGCAGCTTCCTGACCCAGCTGGTAGGCATTGATATCCACGGTGGTAAGCCGGGGGGAGGCCAGATGGCTGAAAAAGGAATTGTTGAAAGCGATGATGGACACATCCTGGGGGATGGACAGACCGATGGCGGCACAGGCCCGTTCCAGTACCAGACCCAGCAGATCGTCGCTGACGATGAAAGCGGTGGGACGGTCCTTCCGGCGCAGCAGCTGCCGCAGGGCGGTGTCGTCGGAGTGGATGTGCTCCATTTCGATGCAGTCCTCCGGCCGGGGTGTCAGCCCGTGGAGCACCATGGAAAGCTGCCAGCCGGCCTGCCGGTCGGCGGCATAGAGATGATCCTTTCCCTTGCCCAGGAAGCCGATGCGGCGGTGCCCCAGACCGAAGAGATAGTCGGCGGCGTCCCGTCCGGCCAGCAGATTGTCATTGTCAATGCACAGGGTGGTTCCGGAGCCGTCCTGGGGCTTGCCCACGATCACGTAGGGGATGCCCTGTTCGCACAGATAGTCGTTGATCACGTCGTTTTTCCGGGAATACAGCAGGATAAAGCCGTCGATCCGGCCGCTCAGGTGAAGGGTTTTTACACTGTGCAGCAGCTCCGGATAGTCTTCGCCGGTGATGATGGTGCTGGCAGTCTGGCGCTGATTGCAGACCTGACTGATGCCCCGGATGGCTTTCAGAAAAAAGTTGTTTTCATAGGCATCCTTGTCGGAGGGGGGCAGGACGATGCCGATCATTTTGATAGGCTGGTGGACTGCGGGCTCCTGGGAGGCCACCTCGTAGCCGAGCTCAGCGATGGCTTTGCGGACCCGTTCCGCGGTTTCCTTGCTGATGGCGGGGTTGTTGTTGCAGACCCGGGAGAC
>JAFZGL010000019.1 GCA_017555395.1 Oscillospiraceae bacterium
CACATGGACGCCATCCTCCTCTCCCCCACCTGCTGCGACCCCCTCCACCGTCGCGCCGTCCGGGTCAGCATGGGTACGGTCTTCCAGATCCCCTGGGCCAGACTGGACCAGGACTGGCCCCAACAGCTCCGCGCCTTAAGCATCAAAACCGCAGCCCTGGCCCTGACGGACCGGAGCATCACCGTGGACGACGCCTCCCTGGCCGCCGAGGACCGGCTGGCCCTGGTCCTGGGCAGCGAGGGCGACGGCCTTTCCTCCTCCGTCATCGACGCCTGCGACTACACCGTCCTGATCCCCATGTCCCACGGCGTCGATTCCCTCAACGTCGCCGCCGCAGCCGCCGTGGCCTTCTGGGAGCTGCGCATCCGATAAAAATGACCCCCACACAGCTGTGTGGGGGTCTTCTTCATTTAAACTTAATACCAGCCAAAGGTCATGACGCACCAGATGACGGCAACCGTCATCAGGGTGTAGACGATCATGGGGATGGTGTTGATCTTGATCAGCTTGCCCTCACGGCCGGTGGTACCGATGGTGGCACAGGCTGCGACATGGTTGTTGATGCAGACCATGTTGCCGACAGCGCCGCCGATGCACTGGGTAGCGACGATCAGAACAGCAGGCAGATCCAGGTTCAAAGCAGTCTCATACTGCAGGTTGGTGAACAGGGTCATGGAGACGGTGTTGGAGCCGGAGACGAAGGAGCCGAGAACACCGATGAAGGGGCAGATGACCATGAACAGGCTGTCACCCAGCTTGGTCAGAGCATTTGCCATCTCGACCATCATGGAGACGCCGTCGGCGTTCTTGTACTTCATGACCTCGACCAGGGCCAGACCGAAGACCATGGCAATGGCAGCGCCGGAGACCTGATCGAAGGTATCCTTCCAGGACTCCTTGATCTTCTCGGCAGGCATCTTGTGGATCACATTGGTGATCAGAGCGGAGATGATGAAGGCGGCACCGGGGCTGTAAGCCCACTTCATGTTCCAGTCCAGATTGTCAAAGCCGAACAGATTCTGGATGCCCACAACGAAGGGAGCGCCGCTGGTCAGCAGGCCCTTCAGACCCAGCTGAGGAATACGGGTGGCGACCAGAATGCCGGCGATCAGAACATAGGGGACCCAGGCCAGAGCCAGATTCATGTTGGACTCGGCAATGGGGGAGATCTTACGGGTGGCCTGCCACTCGTAATCCCACTTCTCGGGATCGCCGAAGTCCCAGGTCTTCTTGGGGATCAGGAAGCCCTTCTTGGCGGCGACGATGGACACAGCCAGGGAGATCAGGGCAGCCAGCAGAGAAGCAAACTCATAACCGATGAAACGGGTGATCAGCAGGAAGGGAATGGCAAAGCTCAGACCGTTGAACAGCAGGAAAGGAGCAGCCTCCAGGGCAGGCTTGATGGACTTGTCGTGGCTGAACAGCTTGGTGACCATAGCCACAACGACCAGGGGCAGGAATACGGCAGCGATGGCATGGGGAACGGCAACCCAGAAGCCGAGATCAGAAGCGAACTGTGCGTCGCCGCTCATACCCAGCATGGACAGACCGGTGGAAACGGGGGTACCGACAGCGCCGAAGGAAACAGCGGCGGAGTCAAAGAGCAGCGTTGCCATGGCAGCAGCCATGGGAGGGAAGCCAAGGGTGACCAGCAGGGGGCCAGCCAGAGCAGCGGGGGTACCGAAACCGGCAGCACCCTCAATGAAGGAAGCGAAGGAGAAGCCGATGATGCAGGCCTGAACACGCTTGTCGGGGCAGATGTTCATGAAGCCGCGGTTGATGGCAGCGGTGGCACCGGAAGCCTTCAGGGTGTTCATAACCAGAATGGCGCCGGTGATGACGAGAATGACGTCGATGGAGCTGAGCGCACCATAAACGGAGCCTGCAGCCAGAGCGCCCAGTTCCACATCAAAGAACAGGATGCCCAGGATGAAGGCCATGCCCCAAGAGACCATGAGACTCCACTTGGCAGGCCAGTTGAAGACCATCATCAGGATCAGGGTCGTGAGAATGGGGAGAAACGCGATTAATGCAAGCATAAGTACCTCCTGAAATTCGATTTTATCCAAATTATGCCATATACAATTATACGCCAAATCCCCCTTTTGTCAATGGAAGAATCCTTTAGAATCGGCAAAGATTGACAAATTCGGCATATATTTCACCGGCATGAGACTAAGACTGTACAACGTTTTACCGGGGAGTCGTTTTCGATCTCCCTGCGCGTCTGCCACAAACAGTGCGAAACAGATTTCACGGCAACAATATCAGGTAATTTCTTCCATTTTCCTGTCATCAACTGGAAAAATCAATGATTTTTTTATAAATTCTTGCAATTTTGAAAGTATTGTAGTAGAATGGCTTTGTGCAACATAGCCTCATATATTTTCTTTACATATTTTAGGAGGAAATTCACATGATTAATTGGAATAATATGGACACGCTGGCTTCCTATGCCGCTCTGAAGGCCGCCGAGCCTGTGAAGCTGCAGGCCGTCATGGCCGGCGAGAACGGCGCTGAGCGCGTCAAGAAGTATTCTGTCCCCATGGGCTGCGGCCTGGACTTCAACTTCGGCGCCCGTCCCGTCGACGACGAGATCCTGGCCATCATGGCCCAGTTCGCCAAGGAGCAGCAGCTGGTTGAGAAGTTCGCCGAGCTGTACAACGGCGCTGTCATCAACACCGGCGAGAAGCGCCGTGTCCTGCACCATATGTGCCGCGGCCAGCTGGGCGAGGCTGTCATCGCTGACGGCGTCGACAAGCGCGAGTTCTATGTTGGCGAGCAGAACAAGATCGCTGCCTTCGCAAACAAGGTCCATGCCGGTGAGATCGTCAATGCCGCCGGCGAGAAGTTCACCACCGTCTGCCAGATCGGCATCGGCGGCTCCGACCTGGGTCCCCGTGCCATCTACCTGGCTCTGGAGAACTGGGCTAAGGTCACCGGCAACCTGAAGATGAAGGCTGCCTTCATCTCCAACGTTGACCCCGACGACGCCGCCGGCGTTCTGTCCAACCTGGATCTGGCCCACACCCTGTTCGTTCTGGTTTCCAAGTCCGGCACCACCCTGGAGACCCTGACCAACGAGAGCTTCGTCAAGGATGCCCTCATCAATGCCGGTCTGAATCCTGCCAACCACATGGCCTGCGTCACCTCCGAGACCTCTCCCCTGGCCGCCTCCCCCGACTATCTGGCTGCCTTCTTCATGGATGACTACATCGGCGGCCGCTTCTCCTCCTCCTCCGGCGTCGGCGGCTGCGTCCTGTCCCTGGCCTTCGGCCCCGAGGTCTTCGCCGACTTCCTCAACGGCGCCGCCGAGGCTGATGTCCTGGCCAAGAACGCCGACCTGATGGCTAACCCTGCCCTGCTGGATGCCCTGATCGGCGTCTACGAGCGCAACGTGCTGGGCTACCCCAACACCGCCGTCCTGCCCTACTCCCAGGCTCTGAGCCGCTTCCCTGCTCACCTGCAGCAGCTGGATATGGAGTCCAACGGCAAGTCCGTCAACCGCTTCGGCGAGCCTGTTGACTATGTCACCGGCCCCATCATCTTCGGCGAGCCTGGCACCAACGGCCAGCACTCCTTCTACCAGCTCCTGCACCAGGGTACCGGCATCGTTCCCCTGCAGTTCGTCGGCTATCGCAACAGCCAGATGGGTTCCGACGTTGTCATCCAGGGCAGCACCTCCCAGCAGAAGCTCTGCGCCAACGTGGCCGCCCAGATCGTGGCCTTCGCCTGCGGCAAGGATGACGCTGACCTGAACAAGAAGTTCGAGGGCGGCCGTCCCAGCTCCATCATCATTGGCGAGAAGCTGACCCCTGCCTCCCTGGGCGCTCTGCTGGCCCACTTCGAGAACAAGGTCATGTTCCAGGGCTTCGCATGGAACATCAACTCCTTCGACCAGGAAGGCGTCCAGCTGGGTAAGGTCCTGGCCAAGAAGGTCCTGGCCCACGACACCGACGGCGCTCTGAAGGTCTATTCCGATCTGCTGAACATCTGATCTCCTGAACGCAATAACGCCGCAGCCAACCGGCTGCGGCGTTATTTTGTCCGTACGAAGAATTGCTGTCAAAAAATCGTGACCAAGCCGCACATTTTCTGAGGCTCATCCGTTAAACATGATGAAGGGAGGTTTTGCAGCACATGGACCTTGAAGAACAATACGACAAAATATACCGCTACTGCTATTTCAGGCTCTGCGACAGGCACTTGGCCCAGGATGTTACACAAGAAGCCTTTCTTCGGTTTTACCGTCAGGGATCGGGTCTTGATAACAGGAAAGCGCTGCCGTATCTATATACGATCGCCAAAAATCTGTGCATCGATGTATTTCGGAAACAGGCTGCTGCGCCCATCGAGGAACCGGAAATCGAAGCAGCTTCCGACCCGTCGGAAGAATGGATCGATGCCTTGGTGGTGCGGTCCGTGGTTTCCAAACTGCCAAAGGAGGAACAGGAACTGCTGTTTTTGCGATACGCAAATGCGCTTCCGATCAACGCCATCTGTAAAATCACCGGGTTGTCCCGGTTTGCCGTTCGTCGCAAGCTGTCAAAATCCCTGAAATGGCTCAAGGAAGAATTAAAAAAGGAGGGCTTTTCCGAATGAATCATCAACTGAAACGAAGCATTCAAAAAGCATTTGCAGCCCCCAAACCGGATCCGCAGGAAAAGGCAAGATTTTTAAAAACATTGCCCCAGCCCCAGATCGGTATGTTCCGGTTTATATTGGTGCAGGCATCCTATTTGAGAAAAGCGACCTGGATCCTGTCCGGCCTGATCTTATTGCTTGCGCTGTTCGGTGCGCGCAATATGCGTCAGGATACATTATGGATCATCTCTGCATTCGTTCCGGTACTGGGTCTTTTGGCGGTCACGGAAAGCACACGGTCCATGACCTACGGAATGAGCGAATTTGAAATGTCCACACGTTTTTCCCTGAAAAGCGTGGTCCTGGCACGAATGAGTATTTTGGGACTGATCCATTTCGCGGTCATCGCGGCCCTGACACCCCTGTGCCGCAGTGGCCATGACTTCTCCCTGCTTCGGACCGGAATGTATCTGATGGTGCCGTACCTTCTGACGGTAAATTTCAGCCTGTGGATCGCACGCCGGGTCAATGGCAAGGAAACGATCTATGGTTGCATGTGTGCCGCCGTGATCGTCAGCGGCATCCATACCGGCCTGCATTTTGCGACAGGCCTCATATATCAGGAGATCTACACCGGCTGGTGGATCGTTCTGTCCGGTTTCCTGCTCATAGCGCTGGCCCATGAAATTCATTGCACGATGAAACGAACGGAGGAATACACATGGAACTTGTCATTGATCGGCTGACAAAGCAATTTCAAAACAAAATCGCAGTAGACCGCATCAGCCTGCGGCTG
>JAFZGL010000145.1 GCA_017555395.1 Oscillospiraceae bacterium
ATTGCCGCCATAGTAACGCTTGCCGCCGATGAGGGCCGTGACACCCCGGCCCGGCAGGGTTTCAAAGCCTTCCGTTGCGGGATAGGTATGATCTCCCATCTTCTTCAGAATGGCCTTGGCAAAGGGATGCTCGGACTTGCTTTCCAGGGCCGCGGCGATCTGCATCAGCCGTCCCTGGCTGACTGCGCCGGCAATTACATCGGTAACCGCCGGATTGCCGGTAGTAAGGGTTCCGGTCTTGTCCAGCACCACCGTATCCACATGATGCAGCTGTTCCAGTGCCTGGGCGTTCTTGAACAGCACGCCCATCTGGGCCCCTCTGCCGGTACCCACCATGATAGCCACAGGGGTAGCAAGTCCCAGGGCGCAGGGGCAGGAGATCACCAGCACGGAAATACCGCAGGTCAGGGAGAACTCCAGGCCGTAGCCCAGCAGCATCCAGACAGCAAAGGTAACGGCAGCGATGGTCATAACCACAGGCACAAAGACACCGGCGATTTTATCTGCCAGTCTGGCAATGGGTGCCTTGGAGCCGCCGGCCTCTTCCACCATGCGGATCACCTGGGCCAAGGTGGTATCCTCGCCCACCTTGTCAGCCCGGAATTCCAAGTAGCCTTCCATATTGATGGTCGCTGCGGCAACCGTATCTCCGGGCAGTTTTTCCACGGGGACACTTTCACCGGTGAGAGCACTCTGGTCAACAGATGCTCTGCCTTCCAGGACAGTACCGTCCACCGGGATCGCACCGCCGGATCGGACAATCACAATGTCTCCCCGGATCACATCCTCCACCGGGATCTCCCGGATCTCACCGCCTCTGCGTACCTGGGCGGTTTTGGGACTTAAATCCATCAGCGCCCGGATGGCATCGCCGGTTTTTCCCTTGGCCCGGGTCTCCAGGAATTTACCCAGGGTGATGAGGGTCAGGATCATAGCGGCAGACTCGAAATACAGATTGCTGCGGTAATGCTCCACCAGCGCCCAGTCGCCGTGTCCCATGCCGTAGGCCATACGAAACAGTGCAAAAACACCGTAGGCCAGAGATGCAATGGAGCCCACCGCAATGAGGGAATCCATATTTGGTGCCTTATGCCACAGGGCTTTGAGACCCCGGCTGTAATAGACCCGGTTTAAATACACCGGAGGCAGTGTCAGGAAAAACTGCAGCAGCGCCGCCACCAGGGCATTTTCCAGTCCGTGATACCAGTGGGGCTCCGGAAGTCCAACCATGTGTCCCATGGTGAAATACATCAGCACGATCAGGCATGCAAAGGAGCCGACGATCCGCTTTTTCATTTCCTTCATGGCATCTTCCGCAGGGGCTTTCCCTTCTGCTTTTTCCGGTTTCTTTTCTCCCGGGATTGCAGCCCCGTAACCGGCATTGGTGACTGCCTGAATAACAGGCTGAATCACGTCCTCAGATGCCGCTTCCACCACCATGCTGCCGCCCAGCAGATTCACATCCGCAGACTCCACACCGGCTACCGCTCTGGTCACCTTTTCCACCCGGGCGGAGCAGGCGGCGCAGGTCATTCCGGTAACCTGAAATTTTATCTTCATAAACCTCCCCCATTTCCCCATTATCCAGTATAAAACGACAAATATACAGCAGATAATGGTGTTGACAGTTTCTTTACCGTATGTTATCATTTTACCATTGATTTCACCAAAAGCAAGTATGCACTATTTTGTACCATACTACCCTTTTGGATACCATGGAGGTTCCCTATGGAACACTTTGAAAACTGCCCTGTTGAGGCAACGCTGGAGCTGATCGGCGGCAAATACAAGGCCCTGATTCTGTGGCACCTGTCTGAAAAGAAACTGCGTTTTTCCGAGCTGAGGAAGGTGATCACCAGCGCCACTCCCAAAATGCTGACCCAGCAGCTGCGGGAACTTGAGGCAAGTGCACTGATCCACCGGGAGGTATTTCCGGTTATTCCGCCTAAGGTGGAGTATTCCCTCACAGAAACCGGACGGAGCCTGATGCCCATTCTGGTGGCCATGCGGGACTGGGGCGCAGGCTATCTGCGCAAGAAAGATCTGGAGCCCTGCTGCTTCATGATGGGTACAGAACCCATCCCCCACAAAAACTAATGATAAAGGAGCATTCCTATGAAGATTAAGATTCTGTCCGACAGCACCTGTGACCTGCCTGCCCAGCTGCTGGAAAAATACAATATCAGCCTGGTTCCTCTGACCGTTGTCAAGGACGGCAAGGAATACAAGGACGGCATTACCATCACCCCTGCCAATATTTTTGAGCATGTGGCTGCCGGCGGTGAACTGTGCTCCACCTCCGCCGCCAATATCGGCGAATACACCGATATTTTTGAGAAATATGCCGGTGAATATGACGCCGTTATCCACATCAATCTGGGTTCCGGTTTCTCCACCTGCTACCAGAGCGCCTGCCTGGCTGCAGAAGAATTTGACAATGTCCGTGTCATCGATTCCAAAAACCTCACTGCCGGTCAGGGCTTTGTGGTTCTGAAGGCCTGTGAGCTGGCCGAGACCATGGACGATCTGGATGCCATTGTCGAAGAACTCAACGCATTCACCGAAAAGGTGGAGGTCAGCTTCGTGGTGGACAAGCTGGATTACCTGGTCAAGGGCGGCCGCTGCTCCTCCGCTGCCGCACTGGGCGCCAACCTGCTGGGTCTGAAGCCCTGCATTGAGGTGAAGGACGGCAAGATGAGCGTGGTGAAGAAGTACCGCGGCAACTACGCCAAGTGCCTGACCACCTATGTCAAGGAACATCTGGAGGGCCGTGAGGACATCGACCGCAGCAAGCTCTTTGTGATCCAGACTGTTGTCTCCGAGGAATGCTACAACGGTGTTCTGGAGGCTGTCAACACCTACGGCAATTTCGAAACCGTTTACGAAAGCACCGCAGGCTGCACCATCTCCTGCCACTGCGGTCCCGGCACCCTGGGCATTCTCTTGGTCAGAAAATAACCGATGAATCACCGGGATTTCCCGGTGATTTTTCTTATTGATTTTTGAATCTGCTGTGTTATACTTGTTGAAAAATTTCTGAAGGAAGGACTGTTATGGATTACAATCTTCTGATGGATCTGGCCATTGACCTTGGCTACGAACTGGCTATGAGCGGTGCCGAGACCTTCCGTGTGGAGGAAAGTGTCACCCGCCTGCTTCAGGCCTACGGTGTGGACTCCGACGTTTTTTCCACGCCAAACTATATTATGATCACCCTCCGCACCGATGACAGAACCCCCATCACCCGGATGCGCCGCATCGGTGCCCACGGCAACAACATGGACTCCGTGGAAAAATTCAGCAACTTGAGCCGAAGAATCGTCTTCCACAAGCCGGAACTCTGGGAATGCCACCAGTGGATCGCCGATACCCGAAAAAGCTGCCGCTGCTATTCCCGGAAAATGCAGCATATCGGCTATTTTGTCGGTGCGGGCGGCTTCGGTCTGTTCATGGGCGGCAGCTGGATGGACGGCATCTGCGCCGGTCTGTGCGGTCTGCTGGCCGGTATTGTGGATCATTATCTGGACGGACTGAAGGCCAACCAGTTCTTCCGTACCATTGCCTCTTCTTTCCTGATGACCCTGCTGGCCTATGCCTTCAGTGCCATCGGCCTTGCCCGGAATCCGGATGCCGTCACCATTGGCGCGCTGATGCTTCTGGTGCCGGGACTGCTGTTCATCAACGCCATGCGGGACATCATCTACGGCGACATCAATTCCGGTGTGGTCCGGATTGTGCAGGTCTTCCTGGTGGCTGCGGCCCTCTCTCTGGGTACGGCAGTGGCCTGGAGTGTCTCCAATCAGTTTTGGGGGCAGCAGACCTCCGCTGTCCTGGCAGACTACAATTATGCCACCCAGTGTGTGCTGTGCTTCCTGGGCTGCATCGGTTTTTCCATTCTCTTCAATATCCACGATCTGGGCGTCATGATCTGTGCCTTCGGCGCTACCCTCACCTGGATCATCTTCTGTATCTGTGAACACTTCACAGGCAGTGCCATTCTGGGATACTTCTGGGCATCCGCCATGGCCTCCTGCTATTCTGAAATCATGGCCCGGATCCGGAAGTTCCCCGCCATCACCTATCTGGTGATCTCCATCTTCCCCCTTCTGCCCGGCGGCGGTGTGTATTACACCATGACCCATGCGGTGCGGGGTGATATGGAAGCATTTGCCTCTCAGGGCATGTATACCGCTGCCATTGCCGGTATCATGGCCATCGGCATTCTGCTGGTATCCACCACAGTGCGGCTGTATCAGGTGTGGAAATCAAGAAAATAAGAAAGACGGGGAAACCATTGGTTTCCCCGTCTTTTACAGCTTCGAGAACACATTGCCCAGGCTGTCATGGATCACCAGATCCGCCCGGCTGTCATAGGGCGTTTCGTCCCGGTTGATCAGCACCAGCTTTTTGCCCCGGTAATAGTTGATCAGACCTGCCGCCGGATACACGGTCAGGCTGGTTCCGGCCACGATCAGCAGATCCGCATTGTAAATCGCCCGGACACTTTTTTCGATGGTATCCTGATCCAGGCCTTCCTCATACAGCACCACATCCGGCTTTACGATGCCGCCGCATGCGCACCTGGGGATCCCTTCACTTTCCTTGACAAACTCGGCACTGTGGAATTTTCCGCATCGGGTGCAGTAATTCCGCAGGACACTGCCGTGGAGTTCATATACCTTTTTCGAGCCTGCCTTCTGGTGCAGCCCGTCGATGTTCTGGGTGACCACAGCGCTGAGTTTTCCCTCTTCTTCCCACTTTGCAAGAACTTTATGGGTGATATTCGGCTCAAAGCCCAGAGGAAGCATCTTCTCCCGGTAGAACCGGAAGAAATACTCCGGCTTGCGCTCATAGAAGGTGTGGCTGATGATTGTCTCCGGCGGATAATCGAATTTCTGGCTGTACAGGCCGTCCACACTGCGGAAATCAGGAATGCCAGACTCCGTGCTCACTCCGGCGCCGCCAAAGAACACAATGCTGCCGCTTTCCGCAATCCATTGTTTCAACAGTTCCAGTTTGTCCATGATGATCCCTCCTTTTTTCTATTTTACCGATTCACAGGCAAAAAAGCAACACCCACCGGATTTCCGGTGGGTGTGATTTTATTTCGCGGCATCTTCCTCTGCCATTTCCTTCAGCAGCTTTTTATCCTGCTTGGAGGAAAGATCCAGCTTTTCGTACATATCGGGACGGCGTTCCCGGGTACGGCGCAGCGCCTGCTTGCGGCGCCACTGGCGGACCTTTTCATGGTTGCCGGACGTGAGGATCTGGGGAATCTCACGTCCGTGCCAGACAGCGGGACGGGTATACTGAGGGTATTCCAGAAGACCGTTGAAATGACTTTCATCCTCAAAGCATTCCGGATCTGCCAGGACACCGGGCACCATGCGGCACACCGCATCGGTTACCGCCATGGCAGCAATCTCACCGCCGGTGAGGACAAAGTCACCCAGGGAGATCTCCTCATCCACGCACTCATCAATGAACCGCTGGTCAATGCCCTCATAGTGGCCGCAGACCAGGATCAGATTGTCCATCTGGCTCAGCCGGATGGCATCCGCCTGCTTGAATGTATGACCGCAGGGAGACAGATAGATGGTATGCACCGGGCCTGCCGCCTCATCACAGACAGCCTCCCAGCAGCGGTACAGAGGATCAGCGGTCATCACAGCACCGCGGCCGCCGCCATAGGGATAGTCATCCACCTGATTCTGCTTGTTGGCAGTATAATCCCGGATCTGGTGGGCTTCAATGCGGATAAAGCCCCGCTCCTGGGCACGGCCCAGAATGGACTCAGACAGCACATCTCCCAGCGTTTCGGGGAACAGGGTCAGAATATCAATTCTCATCGGATCTCATTCCCTTGATCAGCTTGACCTGCATCTCATTCTTGTCCATATCGGTGGACAGAATGAAGGACTTTACCGCAGGAATCATATATTCATGCTCACCCTTGACAACATAGACAGAGTTGCCGGGATAGGCCAGAACTTCCTTGATTTTACCGATCTTCTTGCCTTCGGCAAATACTTCCATACCGATGAGTTCAGCAGCAAAGATCACTTCCTCATCGATGTCTTCCCGGTACAGCATGACAATCTTGCCACGCATGGCCTGGGCAGCTTCCATGGTATCCACACCCCGGAACTTCACCAGGTTGCAGGTCTTCTGGACACGAACCTGCTCCATGACCATTTCCCTGCCGTCGATAACACAGCGGTCAAATTCGCACAGCATCTCGGGATCATCCAGCCAGCAAAGAACCTTCACTTCACCACGCACACCGTGGGTAGAAACAATCTCGCCGGCTTCCACAAACTGGAGTCTCATAATATAACCTCCTGATCTATTACACAGTCAGAATCTAATCTGCTGTCATTTTCAACTTTACAAATCGGCACTGCAGCGGCAGTCGGGAATGCCCTGAGGATCCCCCGAATGCAGCCGCAGTACAAAGCAAATTGTCGGTCCTGTGGATACGAAAAATGCGTGGCTTGCGCCACGCATCATCGCTTAATCCACGATCTCGACCGTGACCTTCTCGCCGGTGCGCTGGGCTACAGTCTTAATAATGGTACGGATCTCTTTTGCGATCCGTCCCTGGCGGCCGATCACCTTACCCATATCACCCTCGGCGACATGGAGTTCCAGCACCTTGCCGTCCTCGTCTTCGATTTCGGTAACGGTAACTGCCTCAGGATCATCCACCAGATTCTTTGCCATATACAGCAAAAGTTCTTTCATTGCGGAATTCTCCTTCGGGGAATTACATCACGCCAGCGTTCTTCAGCAGGCCACGGACAGTGTCGGTGGGCTGAGCGCCGTTCTTGATCCAGGTCTGAGCCTTCTCCACGTCAACAGTGATGGTGGCGGGGTTGGTCAGGGGGTTGTAAGTGCCGATCTCCTCGATGCAACGGCCGTCGCGGGGGGAGCGGGAATCAGCAACAACGATACGGTAGTAAGGAGCCTTCTTGGCGCCCATTCTTCTCAGTCTGATCTTAACCATGAAAGTTTCACCTCCATAAATAATCTTTCTTAATTTTGAATCTATATCGCAAAGCAATTTGCTTTCAGCGAACGTTTTACAGGCCGGGGAAACCGCCCTTGAAGCCGCCCATGCGGCTCATGCGCTTGAGCTTCTTGCCCATGCCGGGACCCTGAAGCTTCTTCATCATCTTGCGCATTTCCTCAAAGGATTTCAGCAGCCGGTTCACATCCTCAACCTTCACACCGGCACCGGCGGCAATGCGCTTCTTCCGGGAGGCTGCGATGATCTCAGGCTTCTCTCTTTCCTTGGGAGTCATGGACAGGATGATGGCCTCGGTATGTGCCATGGCCTTGTCATCCACTTTGACACCCTTCAGACCGGCTCCGCCGGGCATCTGTGCCAGCAGATCCTCCAGAGGACCCATGGACTTGATCTGCACCAGCTGATCGTAGAAATCCTGCAGGGTGAACTTGTTGGACTTCAGCCGCTCTTCCATCTTTGCGGCCTTCTCTGCATCGAAGGACTTTTCAGCCTTCTCAATCAGAGACAGCATATCGCCCATGCCCAGGATCCGGTTTGCCATCCGGTCGGGGTGGAAGGGCTCGATATCCTCCAGCTTTTCGCCGATACCGGCGAACTTGATGGGCTTTCCGGTGGTGGCCCGGACAGACAGGGCAGCACCGCCTCTGGCGTCGCCATCCAGCTTGGAGAGCATCACGGAGTCGATGTCCAGCCATTCGTTGAAGCTCTGGGCTGCGTTGACCGCATCCTGACCGGTCATGGCGTCAACCACCAGCATGATCTCATTGGGCTTGACGGTCTCCTTGATCTCCTTCAGCTCGTTCATCAGAGCTTCGTCGATGTGCAGGCGGCCGGCAGTGTCCAGGAACACATAATCATGTGCATGCTGTCTTGCGTACAGGATTGCTTCCTTGGCAGTCTGAACAGGGTTCTGGGTACCCTTCTCAAAAACAGGGATATCCAGCTTTTCGCCGCAGACCTTCAGCTGCTGGATAGCAGCAGGACGGTAGATGTCGCAGGCAACCAGCAAAGGCCGCTTGCCGTTGCGCTTCAGCATACCTGCCAGCTTGGAACCGTTGGTGGTCTTACCGGCACCCTGCAGACCCACCAGCATGATGACGGTGGGACCGTTGGGATTGACATTGATATGCTTGGTATCGCTGCCCATGAGCTTGGTCAGCTCTTCATGGACGATCTTGACGATCATCTGGGCAGGTGTCAGAGATTCCAGAACGTCGCTGCCGACGCAGCGCTCGGTGACCTGCTTGGTGAAGTCCTTGCAGACCTTATAGCTGACGTCCGCTTCCAGCAGAGCCATGCGGATCTCACGCATTGCCTCCTTGACGTCGCTTTCCTTCAGGCGGCCCTTACCGCGGAGCTTTTTGAAGGTATTATTGATTTTTTCGGTTAAGCCTTCAAATGCCATAGTTTACTCCTCTATTGTCTGCACAGCATCCAGAATACGCTGCGCCAAAACGCGGGCAGTCGGATCGGAAGAGGCGTCAAGTACGGTCGCGGCGTTCCGGATCTCCGAAACTGCCTCGCGTGCCAGCTTATACCGTTTGACACATCCGATATTCTCTTCCATCCGACGAAGAAGTGCTTCGGTGCGGGACAGGTTGTCGTTCACCGCCTGGCGGCTGACTCCCATCGATTCCGCGATCTCTCCCAGGGAAAGATCCTGATTGTAACGCATATCAAAGCAGTCTCTCTGCTTGTCTGTCAGCATACCGCCGTAATAATCCAGCAGCAGCGCCATTTCCAGTGCGTCCATCGAAGCCTCCTTGTGTCAAGGCATTTTCCTTGACCTTGCGCATTATAGCATGGGCATCATTGGATGTCAAGTATTTTTTCTTTACATCATAAATTATTTTCAGATTCTTTTTATTTCAGGGTCCGGACCCGGGAAATAGCCTTTATCTTTATCATTTCAAACTATTTTATGCCACTTTACAACTCCCCTTGCCTTCATAAAACCCAGCTTTTCATACAGCCGGATCGCCCGGTCATTGGTGGACGCCACCTCAATGGTCATATCCGCGCCTTCAACCAGGGACATCAGACTGTGCATAACCGTTTCCCCTGCCCCGGGCTTTACCGCAGCCACCAGAAGCAGCTTTGTATCCTCCATCCAGCCGAGCCCCAGCAGTTCTCCGCTGCGATGAATATAGTAGGCACCGCCGGACTGCAGAATCTTTTTTTCGTCGAATGCCGTCAGAGTCGCCGCATTGTCCACACTGCGCAGGCGTTCATTCATCAGACTGCGCCACCGGCCAACCGTCTGCTCTGTAACAGGAAACAGGTTTACCATCTTCTCCGGATCCACCCAGGCCATGCCCCGCATTTCATAAACAGACATATATTCCGGGTAAGCCTGCAGCAGCTGCGTACCGGTTGCGTAGACCCTGTCCGCACCGGCCATCCGGCAGAAGGCTGCGCACTCTTTCAGATGTTCCTCAAACCCTTCCGGCTGAACATCCTGAATATGAATGTATGCTTCCGCACGGTAGGGAATCTCCCTCAAAATCAGGCTGGAAACACCCCAGTCCGTTGTAAATACCGGAAAATCCTTCATATCAGCCCCTCCTTTTTGACCCATTATATCATTCCCTTTCAAGCACTGCAAGGGTGAAACTCACAGCAGAACACCGTTTTTATTGTGCATTATGCACATGCTAAAACCTTTTCGACTCCGACAAAAGGGAGAATATCATCCAATATTTATGAAAATGTTGTTAAATACAGGAAATACCACTTGATTTTCCCACAAAAACATGTATAATACCATCGATATTGAGTTTCGAAACGAAAGGAGGTTCATTCCATGAAGAAGATCATCTGCAAGAAGGAGTATGACACCGAAACCGCAACCCTGATCAAGGCTTACAGCTTTGGCGAAATGGGCGATCCCGCAGGCTACGAGGAAGATCTGTACCAGACTCCCGAGGGTCTGTACTTCCTGCATGTCGGCGGCGGCGAGGCATCTCAGTATCCTGCTGAGGATATCCTGCGCCTGGCTAAGACCAAGGTCAAGGATTGGATGGCGAACCACTAATTTCTACATAGAAGAGTCTGCCCTGTGCAGGCTCTTTTCTTTTTCCCTTGACAGAATGTGCTATGATATAAGGTAGGAAATTATGGACAACAGGATGATTCTCAATGAAAAAAGCCTTTATTATATTGTTATCTCTGCTGCTTACCGGGCTGGCCGGATGCGCTGCTGCCGGTGAACCGGCACAGATCGCCGCCACCACACTGCCTGTATACGAATTCGCCGCCCGGCTCTGTGACGGCACACCGCTGACCGTGACACGTCTGGTGACAGAGGAAGTCAGCTGCCTGCATGACTATTCTTTAAATGTAAATCAGGTAAAGGCCGCGGAAGCTGCCGAGCTCATCGTGATCTCCGGTGCCGGACTGGAGGAATTCATGGAGGATATTCTCTCCGGCAAGCCTGCCGTGGATGCCTCCGAAAACGTCCCCCTGATCACCCCCGAAGAGCACAGCCACGATCATGATCACAGACAGGAATCTGAAGAACATCACGAAGATGATCACGAAGGACTCCACCATGAGCACGATCCCCATATCTGGCTCTCCCCTGCCAATGCCATGATCATGGCTGAGAATATCTGCCGGGGGCTTTCCGGACAGTATCCTGCGCATGCGGATGTCTTTGCTGATAATCTGGCCGCGCTTCTGAATGAACTTTCCGCTTTGGAGGAATACGGATCTGCCCAGCTCGAGACTCTCTCCTGCCGGGACCTGATCACCTTCCACGACGGCTTTGCCTATCTGGCGGATGCCTATGATCTGGAAATTGTGAATGCCATTGAAGAAGAATCCGGACGGGAAGCATCCGCAAAGGAACTGATCCACATCATTGAAGAAGTGGAGCATCACCGGCTTCCCGCTATTTTCACCGAAAAAAGCGGCAGCGTTTCCGCTGCCGGCATCATCACCCGGGAGACCGGTGCCGGGGAATTCTCCCTGGATATGGCTATGTCCGGTGACAGCTATTTTGACGCCATGTATCACAACATCAACACCCTGAAGGAGGCGCTGCAATGAGATTTTCCCCCCATAAAGGTCCCTGCGGCCATTCCTGCTGCCTTCGGGTGGAGAATGTATCCGTTAAGATCGGTGCGGACCGGATCCTGCAGGACATGAATCTTCACGTCCACTGTGGTGAGATGGTGGCCCTCATCGGCCCCAACGGAGCCGGCAAATCCACCTTTTTAAAGGCCATCCTTGGTCAGCAGGAATATGAAGGCATCATTGCCTTCTCCGAGCCCGGCAAACGGAGCAAAAAGCCCCGGATCGGCTATGTACCCCAGAGTCCTGCCTTTGATCCCAGTGATCCGGTATCTGTATCTGACCTTTTTGCCTGCTGCATGAGCAAACGTCCCGCTTTTCTGGGACTGGGCAAATCCATGGAGGACCTGGTTCAGGAATGTCTGGAACGGGTTCACGGTGAGGAGCTGATCCACAAGCGGGTGGGCACCCTGTCCGGCGGTGAGCTGCAGAGAGTGCTGCTTGCCCTGGCCCTGGAGCCCATGCCCAACATTCTGATTTTGGATGAGCCCCTGTCCGGTGTGGACATTGAAGGTATGACCAATCTCATGGATATGCTGGATGAGATCCGCCAGACCTATGATCTGTCCATCCTCATGACCACCCACGATTTTTCCATGCTGGACCGGTATGCGGATCAGGTGGTTCTCATCGACCACGGTATTCTGATCAAAGGCAAGCCTGAGACTGTTCTGAATTCCGAAGCCTTCCGCACCGCCTTCCATCTGAAAGGAGGCAGAGCATGAGCATCTGGTACACACTCTGTGATCTGATCCCTCTGGAGATGCTCCGGTGGGACTTCATGAAAAACGCCCTGCTGGCACTGCTGCTGATGGCCCCTCTCTTTGGTCTGCTGTCCACCATGATCGTCACCGGACGGATGAGCTTTTTCTCCGATGCCCTGGGACACTCTGCCTTCACCGGCATTGCCATCGGCTCCATCTTCGGTCTGGCTGCCCCCATCTGGGCAGCAGTGGGTTTCAGCATCGGCTTTGCCCTGCTGTTCTCCTGGGTCAGAAACCGCTCCAACCAGGCAGCTGATACCCTCATCGGCGTGTTTTCCAGCAGCGCCGTAGCTCTGGGCATCTTCATTGCCACCCTGGGCGGCGGCAGCTTCACCAAATACAACAAGTTCCTCATCGGCGACATTCTCTCTGTCACCCCCGGTGAGATCGGTATGCTGGTGCTGGTACTGGCAGGCGTTCTGGTTTTCTGGATGCTGTTTGCGAACCGGCTGAGCCTCATCGCCATCCATCCCCAGCTGGCCTCCTCCAGAGGCATCCGGGTCGGTCTGGCGCAGACCCTGTTCACAGCTGCCATCGCTGTTGTGGTCACCTTAAGCATTTCCAGCGTGGGTCTTCTGATCCTGAATTCCCTGCTGGTTCTTCCTGCGGCTTCTGCCCGGAACATCTCCCGGAATATTAAGGAGTATACCCTGTTCTCCGTTCTGTTTGCCCTGGCTGCAGGTCTGGGCGGTCTGACCCTTTCCTATTATCTGGGCAGTTCTGCCGGCGCTGCCATCAGCCTGATTCTGGCACTGATTTTTGCCGTTACCTTTTCCTTCCGGAAAGTGAGGGGTTAATATGGATGTGAATATTCAGGTCATTGCCCGGATGCACAGCGATTTCGCCACCAAGTTCGGCATTCCCCGTCAGAGCGGTCTTGTGGAGGAGCTTCGCAGCACCATCGTTTTCGAACCGGAGTTCCGGAACGCGGACGCCCTGCGGGGTATTGAAGATTTCTCCCATCTTTGGATCATCTGGCAGTTTTCCGAGGCAGTCCGTCAGGGATGGTCTCCCACGGTACGGCCTCCCCGGCTGGGCGGTAACACCCGGATGGGTGTGTTCGCCACCCGGTCTCCCTTCCGTCCCAACAATCTGGGACTTTCCTGTGTGAAACTTCTGGGTGTGGAGCATACGCCGGAGCATGGCACTGTGCTCCATGTGGGCGGTGCCGACCTCATGGACGGAACCCCCATCTTTGACATCAAGCCCTACATTCCCTATGCCGACTGTCAGGAAGATGCCACCGGCGGTTTTACGGACAATGCCGGAGATTTCCTGCTGAAGGTGGAATTCCCTCAGGAACTGCTGAACATTCTGCCGGAAAGCAAGCGGGAAGCTGCCATTCAGGTACTCTCCCACGACCCCCGGCCTTCCTATCAGAGAAAGCCCGAGCGGATCTACGGACTGACATTTGCCGGATTCGATCTTCGTTTCCGGGTACAGGACGATATTCTGACCGTTGTGGAAGTCAATTATGTATAACAAAAAGCAGGCTGTGACAGCCTGCTTTTTTCTTACAGATTCAGGAACCGCTCTGCGGTTTTGTGGGCAATCTGCTCCAGCTGATCCATGCCAAGCTTCAGTGCCATCAGCCGCTGCACCTCCTGAACGGGATCCCATACAGGATAATCCGTACCAAAGGCCAGCCGCTCGGCACCATAGTGATTCACATAACGCACTGCGTCTTCCCTGCTCAGAAACATCAGCGTACTGGAGATGTCCATAATACACTCCGTATCTGACAGATATTCTTTTGCCGTCTCGTACATGGTATGTCCGCCGAAATGGGCCGCGCATACCTGGAGCTTCGGGAACTGATCCAGTACACGGCGAAGCCTTGCCGGATGGGAATGGTCAAAATTCCGGTCGCCCATATGGATCATCATGGGCATCACGCCCTGGGCGGCCTCATACAGAGGGAACATCCGGGGATCGTCAATATCAAAATGCTGGCAGTCCGGATGGATCTTGATGCCCTTGAAGCCCAGATCCCGGAATTGAGCTACGCAGTCTCCAATGTTCTCCATGGCGGCATGGACAGCGCCGAACCCGATAAAGCAGTCATGCTGCTGCGTCTGCTCCCGGATGAACCGATTGATGGAGGCCACGTGCTCCGGCTTGACTGCCACAGGCAGAATCACGAATCGGGAAACACCGGCCGCGCTGCCCTGCCGGAGCAGGGTACTGATCCGGCCATCCATATTTTCGCCGAGCTCATAATAGTTGCGGATGCTGAGAGCTGCCTTTTCGGCAATGGCATCGGGGTATACGTGGGTGTGCATATCGATAAACTTCATAAATCCTGCGCCTCTGTCTTTTTAGTGTTTTTATTATAGTTCCGCTGCCGCAAAAAGCAACTGTTTTCTTTCACCGTAAAATTGTGAGCAAATTGTAACGGTTTCCCCCACACCTTGACAATTTTACCGTTTCATCGTATAATCGGGGGAGATATCCGATGAATGGAGCATTTTTATGAAGAAATTTTTCTCTTTCCTCGTATCCCTGGTGCTGATCGCGGCCATTGTCGCAAGCATCGGCTGGTACCTGTTTGTTTATGACCGGGACTTCACCCGGGACTTCCTGCTGAGCCAGGCCCGCTACAATGATCTGTACGGCAACTCCCGTCTGTCCTCCTGGTTCTATGATCTGGCTTATGAGCACTCCGGCCGTGATGAAAATGTAGCCATTGAACTGGCCAATCAGTACAAGGCCGACGGCAACTACACCAAGGCAGAGGTTACCCTGTCCAACGCAATCAAGAACAAGGGCACTGCAGAACTGTACGCCGCCCTCAGCAAGACCTATGTACAGCAGGACAAGCTGATGGACGCGGTTTCCATGCTGGACAACATCGCCGATCCTGTCATGAAGGAAACACTGGACAAGCTGCGTCCCAGCACTCCCACCGCCAGTCATGAGCCCGGTTTCTACTCCCAGTATATTGACGTGAAGCTGAGTTCCTCTTCCGGCACCCTGTATTACACCACCGACGGTGAGTATCCCACCATCAAAGGTGACATTTACTCGGAGCCCCTCACTTTGGAAGCCGGCGAGACCGTCATTTACGCCATCAGCGTGGACAGCAGCGGCCTTGTGAGCCAGCCTGTAGTCTGTGCATACACGGTGGGCGGTGTCATTGAACCTGCTGTGTTTGCCGATGACAATATGGAATCCGCCATCCGGGAAACCCTGGGTGTCACCGAAAGCAACATCATCTACACCAATGTCCTGTGGGATATTACCGAATTTACCGTCCCCGCCAACGCCCACTCCCTGGCCGATCTGGCGCTGATGCCCTATCTGAAGAGTCTGACCATTCAGGATCTGAATCTGGGCACCCTGACCGATCTGTCCGGTCTGAGCAAGCTGGAAACCCTGAACCTCAGCGGCTGCTCCTTCCCTGCCGAAGAACTGGCTGTGCTTGCAAAACTGCCTTCCCTGAAGAACCTGAATCTGGCCAACTGCGGTCTGAGCACCATCGCCTCTCTGGAAGGCGCACCCGGTCTGACCAGTCTGAACCTCAGCGGCAATACCCTGCGGAATCTGGAAGTCCTCTCCTCCATGACCACCCTGACGGAACTGAAGCTGCAGCACAACGCCGTCACCGGTCTGGATGCGCTGAGCACCCTTCATAATCTGGAAACTCTGGATATTTCTTACAATGAGGTTTCCGATCTGAAGCCTCTGGCCGGCTGCATGAAGCTGAAATGGCTGGATGCCGGCAATAACAGCCTCAACCGTGCAGACGGCGTGGAAGAACTGTCCCTGCTGACCTATCTGTCCCTGGACTTCAACAACCTGACAGATATTTCCATCCTGGCAAACTGCACGGAACTGACCAACCTGAGCATCGCCAACAACCAGATTAACGACATCACCAAGCTGGCACAGCTGGTGAAGCTGGACATCCTGGACTTCTCCTATAATTCCGTCGCCTACCTGCCCGACTGGCAGAAGGACTGCCTGCTGCGCACCATCGACGGTTCCTACAATCAGCTGCCCAATATTGATTCCCTGGCAGGTCTGGAGCATCTGTCCTATGTCTACATGGACTACAACAACATCACCTCCGTGGATTCCCTGGCAGACAACTACCGTCTGGTTCAGGTGAATGTCTACGGCAACAGCATCAGCACCGTCAGAGCGTTGACTGAGCATGATATCATCGTCAACTATGATCCTACCACCTAAACAAAAATCCCGCGGCCTCAAGCCGCGGGATTTTTCTGTTTATTGATGATGATCCAGCACCAGTTCCAGAGCGGCCCGGATGGTCTGACTGCGAACCTCTTCGCGGCTGCCTTCAAAATGATGCTTCACCGCAAAGGATTCCTGCGCATTGCTGAAGCCGATGCAGACAGTGCCCACAGGATTCCCGTAGTCATCCCCGCCGGGCCCGGCAAGACCTGTGACAGAAACCGCCACATCCGCCTGCAGCAACCTTCTGGCACCAATGGCCATAGCCTCAGCCACAGGAAGAGAAACGGCACCATGGGTCTGAAGAACTTCTCCGGAAACCCCCAGAACATTCTCTTTCACCCAGTTGGTATAGCTGATGATGCCGCCCTTATAGACCGCAGAGCTTCCGGAAACAGCAGTCAGCGCCGCGCCGATGCCGCCGCCGGTGAGGCTTTCCGCCGTCACCAGTGTTTTGCCGGCAAGCGCCGTCAGCACATCACTGCACAGCTTCATCATGGTAGCTGACCTTGATCTTTTCGATGTTTTCCAGCGCTCTCTGGATCAGAGCCTCACGGTCCAGTTTCTTTTCCACATCCAGCAGCTGGGCAATGGTGGGTTTGGTCTTGGGGTGCTTGGGCGTGAAGACCGTGCAGCAGTCCTCATAAGGCAGGATAGAGGTCTCCATAGTGCCGATCTTACGGGCAATGGTGACGATCTCTTCCTTGTCAAAGCCGATCAGAGGCATGAAGATGGGAATATCCACCACAGCGCCGGTAACGGTCATGGCCTCCATAGTCTGGGATGCCACCTGACCCAGATTCTCACCGGTGATCAGAGCACCGCAGCCGTCATGCTTGGCGATCCGTGCAGAGATTTCCATCATGAAGCGGCGCATGATCAGGGTAAAGAATTCTTCGGGGCAGTTGTCCCGGATGGCTTCCTGGATCTCGGTGAAGGAAACCACATTGATGGTCATGCGGCCGGTATACTTGGTCACCAGACGGCCCAGCTCCACAACCTTATCCTTGGCCAGCAGAGAGGTGTAGGGATAGGAGAAGAAGTGGACAGCTTCGATCTCCACACCGCGCTTGCCGATCATGTAGGCAGCGACAGGAGAATCGATACCACCGGACAGCAGGCACATGGCTCTGCCGCCCACACCGGTAGGCAGACCGCCGGCGCCGGGTTCCGCAGGGCCATGGACATAGGCTGCCAGGTCGCGGACTTCCACGAAAACAGTGTAATCAGGATGATGAACATCCACCGCTACAGAAGGATGGGCCTCTGCCAGACGGCCGCCGATTTCCTGGGACAGCTGGATGGAGGTCAGGGGGAAGCGCTTGTCAGAGCGCTTGGACTCCACTTTGAAAGACTTTGCACAGTCCAGGTCGTCGCCCAGGTAGTTCTCGATTGCCTCAAAGATGGCATCCATGTTCTTATCGCAGGGACGGCAGCGGCACAGGCTCACCACGCCGAAAATGCTGCGGCAGCATTCCCAGGCACCATCCACATCGCACTCGTCATCCATGGGCTCCACATAAACGGTGGACTGCATGAGATAGACGTCGAAATTGCCGTACTTCTTCATGCGGCGGCGGACATTCTGACGCAGACGGGATTCAAACTGGCGCTTGTTGGCGCCCTTCAGGACGATTTCGCCCAGTTTCAGCAGAAAAATCTCTTTCATAATATCTCCTAAATTTTTATCGGTTTCCTAAATTAACAGCACGGTACTGGATTGCTTCCGCAATGTGCTGAGGTTCGATGGTTTCACTGCCGTCCAGATCGGCAACTGTTCGGGCAACCTTCAGAATCCGGTCATAGCTTCTGGCGGTGAGACCCATGGCTTCGAAAGCATTTTTCATCAGTTCAGCGCTTTCCTCGCTGAGCTGGCAGAATCTACGCATTTCGTCCGGGCCCATCCGGGCATTGCACATCCTCCCGGAGCCGAAGCGCCGGTTCTGAACGGCTCTGGCCGCATCCACTCTTTCCTTCACCGCCGCAGAGGGTTCTGCCTCCGCACGGCTGCGCAGGTCTTCGAAATGCACTGCTGGAACTTCCACCACAATATCGATCCGGTCCAGCATGGGGCCGGAGATACGGCTGCGGTATTTTTCAACTGCCTGCTCGCTGCAGCGGCAGCGCCCGGAGGGATCGCCGTACCAGCCGCACTTGCAGGGATTCATGGCGCACACCAGCATACATTCGGCAGGATAGGTCACGGTTCCGGATACCCGGGAAATGGTGACTTTTCCGTCCTCCAGAGGCTGGCGCATGATGTCCAGGGTATCCTTATGGAATTCGGGCAGTTCATCCAGGAACAAAATTCCGAAATGCGCCAGGGACAGCTCACCGGGTCTCGGATTAGCTCCGCCGCCGGCAAGGCCCGCATTGGAGACCGTATGATGAGGCGACCGGAAGGGTCTCGTGGTGATCAGCGGATTCTCTGCTGTCAGCATGCCCATAACGGAATAGATCTGACTGACCTCCAGCGCTTCCTCCCAGGTCATATCCGGCAGAATAGAGGGCAGCCGCTTGGACAGCATGCTCTTTCCGGAGCCGGGCGGACCGATGAGCAGCACATTGTGGCTGCCGGCAGCGGCAACCTCCAGGGCACGTTTCACATTTTCCTGACCGAGAACATCTTTAAAATCCAGCGGATGATGGTGCTTAGGATCCGGCTCCCACAGGGGCTCCTCCTGCAGCTGGATCTCACCGTTGAGACCGGCAGCCAGTTCCTTCACGCTGTGGATCGGGATCACCCTCGGTCCCCGGGCCAAGGTCGCCTCGGCGGCGTTTTCCGCGGGAACAAAGAGGGTTTCAATCCCCGCCTGCTTCGCCGCAAGAGCCATGGGCAGAACACCGGGAACCGGCCGCAGGGAACCGTCCAGTCCCACCTCTCCCAGCAGAGCAGTTGAGGATTTCGGACGCCGGACTGCGCCGGCTGCCGCCAGAATACCGATGAGGATCGGAAGATCATAATGGGTGCCTGCCTTTTTCTGACCGGCAGGCGCCAGATTCACCGTGATCCGGCTGACCGGAAATGCAAGTCCGGAGGACTTCGCCGCAGCACGTACCCGTTCTCTTGCCTCTTTCACTGCCGCATCGGGCAAACCGACAATGTCGAATCCGGGCAATCCGTTGGAAATATAACATTCCGCCGTCACAACACTGCCGCTGATACCGGTTATTCCCAGGGTTTTTACACTGCAGATCACAGCTTCATCCTCCTGTCCTGATATATACATAGTATAGCAAAGATATCATACAGCATTATCAACAAAAATACAATCCTTTTTTCTATCTTCCAGAAGTATCCATTTCATCATGTACTGTGCATTTCTTCCAACATTTTATTGCAATTACCGATAAATTTATATTGACTCATTTATTTACCGACTTTACAAAATCATTTGAAAGTGATATGATATCTGGGACGAAATTTGAATACTTTAGGAGGTATTTCATTTTGGCAAGAAAATTTAAGACTATGGACGGCAATACTGCTGCCGCCCACGTCAGCTATGCCTTTACCGAGGTTGCTGGCATTTACCCCATCACCCCCTCCAGCCCCATGGCCGACAACGTTGACCAGTGGGCAGCCGCCGGCCGCAAGAACATCTTCGGCGACACAGTCAAGGTCGTTGAGATGCAGTCCGAAGCCGGTGCCGCAGGTACCGTCCACGGCTCTCTGGCCGCCGGTGCTCTGACCACCACCTATACCGCTTCCCAGGGCCTGCTGCTGATGATCCCCAACATGTACAAGATCGCCGGCGAACTGCTGCCCTCCGTCTTCCACGTCTCCGCACGTACCGTTTCCACCCATGCTCTGAACATTTTCGGCGATCACTCCGACGTCATGGCTTGCCGCCAGACCGGTTTCGCCATGCTGGCTGAGGGCAACGTACAGGAAGTCATGGATCTGTCCCCTGTTGCCCATCTGGCAGCCA
>JAFZGL010000146.1 GCA_017555395.1 Oscillospiraceae bacterium
CAGTAATCGTCTTCCCGGCGGCTGAAGCGGTACCACATGGACTTGATATTCGCGTCAATGGCGGTGGTTGCCCAGTCGGAGTAGCCGTTGTTGGTCACCACACTGCCCAGATGCTGGAAGGTCTCATTTTCGTACTCGATGGAGCCCTTCAGCCAGTTGTCGCTGTCCAGATACATGACGATGCCGCACTGGTCGAACCGGTGGTGGCTTTCTTCAAAGGAGGTTTTTACCACAAAGCTGAAGAACTTCTCCTCGGTCTCCATTTGAAACACCGGGGCATTGTCGTTGCGGAAGTGGTAGTAGGTTCTTTGCCACAGGTCGGTGTGGGGGCTGGTGACGATCTCGACTTTGCCTTCGGATACGGTAAAAGCCGCTGGCTCCCGGGTCCACCGGAAATCTTGGATATTCAACTTCATATGTACCTCCTCATTGTTCGCAGCAGGAAATATTCTTTTCTTATTTTATCGTCCTTCGTGAGAAATGTAAAGTGCTGTCCTGTGTTTCGGGGATTCGGGAAGACGGGTTCCGTATGTTGAAAAAATTGGCAATTTAAATAGCTTTTCCTGATTTCCTGGGTTATAATAGATTCAATGAATTGGAATGCCGCCATGACTTGCAATTCAGATCCGGAAAATACAGGAGGAAATAGTATGCGCAATCACGAAGTTACAAAAGTACAGCCTCTGCTGAACGATCAGGGAAATCTGCGTGAACCCGGCTGGTCCAGAAAACTGGTGCAGCAGTACGATAGAACGGCCGTCAAGGCACTGCCATTCCGGATCAAGGAGTGGGACTATTATCTGGTAATGTCCCGGGAATTTGCGGTGTGCATGACGATATCCGACATGGGCTATATGGGTCTGGAGTCGGTGACATTCCTGGATTTTACCAAGCCCTATGAACATACCGAAGGCCCCACGGTGCTGTTTCCCATGGGATCCATTCCCATGCCTGCCACATCGGAATATGGTGTCAGCGCCTTTCAGGATGAGAAGATTCAGCTGAAAGCAGTGGTGGAAAAAGGAGAACGCCGCTTAAGCTGCAATTTCCCCGGTTTTGAGGATGGAAAAGGGCTTTCCTTTGACATCACACTGACAGAGCCGGAAATGGACAGCATTGTGATTGCCACCCCCTGGGACACCGATACCTGCTTTTACTATAACCAGAAGATCAACTGTATGCCGGCTTCCGGCTGGGTGGTCTATGACGGCAAGCGGTATGAATTTGACCCGGCCAACGACTTCGGCACTCTGGACTGGGGGCGTGGTGTATGGACCTATGACAACACCTGGTACTGGGGTTCCGGAAACGGCTATGTGAACGGGAAGCCTTTTGGATTCAACATTGGCTACGGTTTTGGCAATACCGCTGCCGCCAGTGAAAATGCACTGTTCTATGACGGAAAGATCCATAAACTGGAGGATGTGACCTTCCATATCCCGGAAGGCGATTACCTGAAACCCTGGAAGTTCACATCTTTTGACGGACGTTTTGAGATGGATTTCCAGCCCATCATCGACCGCAGTTCCTATGCCAATCTGCCCTTCGGTGACAGTCTGGATCTGCCAGGCATCGGCAAGGTGCCCACCGCAGCCATTCTGGGCGGCGGCGATCACGTGGAAAGCAATCAGCACCAGGTCTTTGGACGGATGACCGGTACTGTTATCCTGGATGACGGCACCAGGCTGGAAATCAGGGATCTTCTGTGCTTTGCTGAAGATGTGCATAATATGTACTAAAGCTATGACAGACGTCGAAAACAAATGGGATCTGGCGTTGGGAATCAGAACAGCAGGACGGGATGAGACCAATGCAGACCAGTACCATCATCCCTATGAGCCGACACCCTACTGCGTCCTGGAACGGCTGGCAGACAGCGGCTTTTTCGGGGAAGGCGATGTGGTTCTGGATTACGGCTGCGGAAAGGGAAGAGTGGGATTTTTTCTTTCCGCTCAGACGTCTGTAAAATCTGTAGGCATCGAATATGATGAGCGGATTTTCGAAAGTGCACTGGAAAACCGGAAGACCGTCGTTTCCAGGGTAAAACCGGATTTTGTGCTGACCCGGGCGGAAGCATATGAAGTGCCTGCGGAAGTGAACCGCTGCTATTTCTTCAATCCCTTTTCCGTGGAGATCTTCCATAAGGTTATGGCCAGGATTGTGGAATCCTGGTATGAAAACCCGAGAGAGATATTTCTCTTTTTCTACTATCCCGCAGATGAGTATATTTCCTGTCTGATGACGGTTGAAGAACTGGATTTTTATGATGAGATCGAATGCGCTGACCTCTTTGCCGGGAAGGATCCCCGGGAGCGGATCATGATTTTTCAGCTGCCCGGGTATGAAGTTGAGGTAGAACCGTAACCAGGAATTTGCCGCAGGAGTGCGGCGGCATGAGTACTTGCAGCTCCATTTCCCGGGAAATCCGCCGTCAGTGGAATGCGGCTAGACCGGACTTCAATGCTAAACTCCAAAATAGAAAGGACGCAGGATCAGTTGGATCCTGCGTCTTCGTTTATTCGGTTTCCATGGGGCCAGATTCCTCTTTGCGAGAACGGCCTGGCTTTTTGGGCTTCGGCATGTGGGCAGGAAGAACGATCTGTATGTTGAACAGCGTTTTCACAATCCACACAAAGAAGAGGATCACCAGAATCGGGATCAGGCAGGTGGTGACGATCATCACAGCGGTGGCTTCCACGAACCGGTTCAAAACATTCTTGAACTGGTCAATCACACCGGCCACACTGCCGGATACATCCCCCAGAATGGCCTTTGCTTCGTCGATCACCGTGGTGTTTTCTTGATTTTCGACGGATATGTCACCAATCAGATTGTCGCTGACGGCATTGGCGGATTCCACGGTAATCTCGATGGATTTCGAGTAGATCTCATTGATCTGATCGGAAATCCAGACACTGGTGGGGATCACAAGAAGCAGCGCAGCGCCCAAAGCCAGGAGTTTTGCGGCAATGCTCTGAAACGTCCGCTTCGGGAAAAAACAGTTAACGAGAAGCACACTGCAGCCGATGGGGATCAGAACATAGCAGGCAATGGCGCCGAAAATGGTGAGCAGATATTTTTCCAGATAGATCACACTGAGGATCAGAAGAAACCAGGTGGTGAATTCTGAAATTTCCTGGGCAAGGGGAGAACAGATATCATCCGGCAGGGCAGAGACGGCTGCGGATGCCGCGGCAGAAGCAGCCGACAGCCCCAGTACCGTTGCCCGGTTCTCATCCAGAACATCAATGGTGTGGGAATAGGTGGCCGGATCTGTCAGCCTGTTTCCGATGAGGGTGCAGGACAGAATGACGGTCAGAGCGAGGATCAGAATGAGTGCGATGCGAAACTGTTTTGCCATGGGATCTCCTCCATTATTGTACAACCACAACGGTGAACTCCGGATCGACGGCGTGGACGGTGGCGGACAGCAGATCTGCCACAACGGTTTTGGCATTCCTGTTTGCGGCGGCAATGATGTTCTCGTCAATGAGCTTGGCTTTCATTTTGCCGGTGACCTGAATGGTCAGCTGGGTATTTTCCTCAGCGGTCAGTTTGATATCCTTCGGAGCGGCCCATCCCTTTTGGACATCCCGGAATTTGATCTGGTCGGCGGGGATATTGATGGGGGAGAGTTCTGCATAGGGGATCCGGACAGTCAGGGTTTTCAGCTCATTGTTGACCACAAAATCCGCTTCGGAAAGCTGACTTAAGTCAACAGTGTACTGGGCATCACCTTCGTAGACGATGTCCTGATAGGCAGAGGTCCATGCCCAGCCGCCCAGACCTTCGCTGGCGATGGAAATGGTCTCAGACAGGTGAGCGGTATGGACGATCAGACGGGAATCCTTTCCGTGGTTCAGGATGATGGGTTCCTGAAAGTCTGCTACGGTTCTGCGGCCGGTTCGGGAGGACAGTACAATGTGGTTTTCAGCCATTTCCTGTTCAATCTGACCGGCGACCGCATCGGTGAAGGTACTTTCTCTGGCGGGGAAACATCGGATCACAAGGATACTTGCGGCAATCAGCGCAAACAATGCGGCAAGTGTTGTCAGCTTCCTCAGAAAAGAGGACTTTTCCATGAATTTTGCTGCCATAGGATTCACTTCTTTCTGTCTGTATTTCTATCTGATGCAATTATATCATATGATCATCAAAAAAGGTATCTGAATTTGAAAGATCTCACGGTGTCGTTGAGTGAAAAAGTCATTGCAACCAACTTAACCCCTTAATCATCGAAAAGACTGACAGCGGGGCATCAGCTGCCTCAGAAGCGATTTCACCAACAAATATTGTTCGTTTTTATGTGTTTTTCCATGTTTTTGAGCATG
>JAFZGL010000147.1 GCA_017555395.1 Oscillospiraceae bacterium
AAAGTTCATAGTCTACCAACTTAAAAATATAGCACATTGTCAAAAGAATTGCAACATTCTTTGTTTATATTTCCTGATTTTTATTTTGTTTTTCAAAACAAACAGCGTATCACTCCCTATGGAATGACACGCTGTTTCTGTCTTTTTGATATCCTTATGCCTGCATCTGCCGGAACAGGTCCCGGCAGGCGGGATAGATTTTCCGGAACTGCTGATACTTTGCATCATAGCGTTCCGCAAGTTCCTTCTGAGGCTTCACCCGGGAGGCCACCCGGACAAACCGGTCACAGACAGATGCCACATCTGCAAACTCTCCGCAGGCAACCATGGCCAGCATGGCACCGCCCATGCCGGGCCCCTGCTCCGTCTCCAGGCACTCCAGCTCCAGATTCAGAACATTGGCCATGATGGTCTTCCACAGTTCGCTTCTGGCACCGCCGCCGCAGATCCGGGAGGTTTGAATGGGAATACCCAGACTCTTCGCCACTTCGATACTGTCACGGATGGCGAAGGCCACACCCTCCAGCACCGCCTGCACCAGATCGCTGCGGGAGGTATCCATGGTCATACCGATGAAGGTGCCCCGGGCATTGGTGTCATTGATGGGACTTCTCTCACCCATGAGGTAAGGCAGGAAGAACACATGATTTCTGCCCAGTTTGTCCCCGGTGATGGGTGCCTGCTCCCCTGCGTAGTCCTTTGTCTTCAGGATATCCTCGCAGAGCCACTTGTTGCAGGATGCTGCAGACAGCATGCAGCCCATCAGGTGCCAGCCGCCGTCCGCATGGGCAAAGGCATGGAGGGCATTGTTGGGATCCACGCCGAACTTCCGGGAAGAGATGAACACTGTGCCGGAGGTGCCGAGGCTGATGTTGCAGCCGCCTTCGCCCACAACGCCGGTACCAACGGCTGCTGCCGCATTGTCACCGGCGCCGGCCGCCACCTTGACATCCGCGCAGATACCCAGTTTTTCTGCCACTTCCGGCTTCACGGTTCCGATGCAGTCAAAACTCTCATAGAGGCCGGGCATCTGATGCTCCGTCACACCGCACAGCTCCAGCATTTCCCTGTTCCAGCACTTGTGCTCCACATCCAGCAGCAGCATGCCGGAGGCATCGGAATAGTCACAGGCATGGACGCCGGTGAGGATATAGTTGATGTAATCCTTGGGCAGCATGATCTTTGCGATCTTCTGGAAATTCTCCGGTTCATTCTCCCGGATCCAGAGGATTTTGGGGGCGGTAAATCCGGCAAAAGCAATGTTGGCTGTCCACCGGGACAGCTGTTTCCGGCCGATTTCCTCGTTCAGATAATCCACCTGTTTTGCGGTTCTGCCGTCATTCCACAGAATCGCCGGACGGATCACCCGATCCGTCTCATCCAGAATCACCAGGCCGTGCATCTGACCGCCGCAGCCGATGCCTGCAACCGCAGCAGCATCAAATCCTGCCAGCAGTTCCGGAACGCCTTCCATCACCGCTTTGCGCCAGTCCTCCGGATTCTGCTGGCTCCAGCCGGGCTGGGGAAATTCAAGCGGGTATTCTTTCGTCACAACATTCAGAACAGTGCCCTGGGTGTCCATCAGCAGCAGCTTTGCCGCGGAGGTACCGAGGTCAATGCCAATATACAGCTTCATAGGGTTCCTCCTTACCATAATCCGGGACGGGCGGTCTTTTTCAGCACTCTAAAGACCTGATCCTGCGCCGGCATCCGATCTCTGGCAGGATAGGCACGGTCATACCACTGCAGCAGCAGTTTCGCATCCTCCCGTGTCAGCTTTGTGATGACGGGAAGTGCATGGACCTGCGCGGCATACATGTACCAGTATGCATCCTGATTCTCCCGGTTCAGATCCGCTGCCTTCAGGATCCATTCTGCCGCTTCGGCACACTCCGGTTCCCCGGGATTCCCTCTCAGGAAATCCTCGACCCAGGTTCCCACCGCCTCATAAAAGTATCCGTGGCAGGGATGTTTCCGGGGGTCATTTCCCATGCCGAAAAGTCCGTCGCAAAGACCCGCTTTCTGCCTTGCCTCCTGTGCTTCTTCGATATACCGGCTATACCGTTTTTTCAGTGTTTGCAGCAATATCATCATCCCTTCCGGGGTTTTGGAAAACTGCCCGCAGAGATCTGCGGGCAGAAAAAGTTATGCGCGGCCGATGCTGCCGAACAGCTCCATCTTGTTGGCCACCACTTTCTTCATGGCGGCGATGCTGTAGGGAATCAGACCCATCAGGGTTCTGGCACCGGCGGCCAGGCCTTCCTCGATGCCTGCCTTGCCTGCCTTGTCGATGTCGGTGAAGATATTCACCTTGCAGATGCCCCGCTGCACTGCGGTCCGGAAGTCATCATCAGACAGGCCGCTGCCGCCATGGAGCACCAGAGGCAGTCCGGTGCGCTCGGCAATATCGGAGATCCGGTCGAAATCCAGCTTGGGCGGGAACTTGTAGTCACCGTGGGCATTGCCGACGGCAACCGCCAGAGCGTCCACACCGGTGCGCTCCACGAAATCCCGTGCCAGGCTCACATCGGTGAAGAAGTCGCTGGGATTCAGCTGATGGTCGCTGCCCTCGGCGGAACCTTCGTTGTCGCCCACGTGACCCAGTTCGCCTTCCACGGTCACATTCATGGCATGACAGATCTTTACCATCTGGGCAACCTTGGCGATGTTGTCTTCGTAGGTATCGGTGGAGCAGTCGTACATAATGGAGGAATAGCCCAGCTGGATGGCCTCCATACACTTTTCAAAGGTCAGACCGTGGTCAAAGTGGACGCAGACGGGAACCTTGGCCTTCTTTGCCATGGGGATCAGATACTCTGCCACCCGCTCCAGGCTCATGGCAGGCAGCAGCACTTCGGCAGTGCCTACGATGACGGGAGAGTTCAGTTCTTCCGCTGTTTCAATAATGGCTCTTGCCATTTCCACATTCACCGCATTGAAAAGACCCACGGCATACTTGCCTTCTTTTGCCTTTTCCAGGATTTCCTTC
>JAFZGL010000148.1 GCA_017555395.1 Oscillospiraceae bacterium
CTTGCGCTCCTTCATCTCATCGATCAGGATCTCGAAGTACTTCTTGCCGACTTCCATAACAACGTCGGAGTACATCTGGATGAAGCGGCGGTAGCAGTCGTATGCCCAGCGGGGATTGCCGGACTTGGTTGCCAGAACTTCAACAACGTCCTCGTTCAGACCCAGGTTCAGGATGGTGTCCATCATACCGGGCATGGAGGCACGGGCGCCGGAACGGACGGAGACCAGCAGAGGATTCTCCTTGTCACCGAACTTCTTGCCGGTGATGGCTTCCAGCTTTTCGACATTGGCCATGATCTCAGCCATGATGTCGTCATTGATCTTACGGCCGTCTTCGTAGTACTTGGTGCAGGCCTCGGTGGAAATGGTGAAGCCCTGAGGAACAGGCAGGCCAATGTTGGTCATCTCGGCCAGATTGGCACCCTTGCCGCCCAGCAGCTCACGCATCTTGCCGTTGCCCTCAGTGAACAGGTAAACGTACTTGTGAGACATATAATACCCCTTTCAAACTTTCAGGCGAGTCATTTTCGCCTGTTATTTTACATTTTTGAATTCTTTTAAGAATGCCCATACAGTATACCATGCATATTCTGAATTTGCAAACACTTTTCTCATATTTTCACCAATTATTTCAAGTAAAAAAGAATATTTGTATTAAAAACCAAATTCTCCGGGAAATCTGTACAAAAATACCGATACATGTTCTGTCCTGCGTGACCAAACATACCAAAAACCCGGCATGACGGATTCGTCACACCGGGTTTTCCATTATTTGGATTCTCTGACCAGCATCGGCGTAAACATGGGACGGTCAAAAATCGTCACAAACCGCTGGCATTTGATCAGGAACGCATAGTAAACATTATAGCCGCAGCCGAACATGGTCTCCGTGTTGGCCATGCCCTTGGCGATGATCACATCCGCGGCTGTGATGGCATTTTCCGCCTCCTCGCTCAGCTGATCCATCTGGGTGCCGGCAATGCGGTTTCCGTTGTCGATGATGGGAAAGGGAATTCCCACCGTGGCCGCATCCTCCCGGGTGGCGTCATTGTTGGCAATACCGCCACGAACGCAGAAGGTGATGGAAAGATGCGGGTACTTCTTTGCGATCTCCTCGGCGAAGATCCGGTCGAAGCCGATCTCACCGGCGTTGTCCGTCAGGTACAGAAGATTCCTTCCCTTTTCCAGATCCCGGCACAGGGATTTGTAGTTATCCAGGTCCAGTTCCATATCCAGAGCTTCATCCAGCATCTGCTCCAGCCGTTCAAAACTGACCTGACCCTGCAGGGCACCGAAGTCCAGATAATTGCCCAGGATGGAAAACTGCAGGCCGGCGAATACCGGATCCGGCGCGGATTCCACCTTTTTCCGGATCTGTTCAAAGCGCTCCATCACGAACCGGTTGGACTCCAGCTTCTCCTGGCGGAACCGGTCGATGGGAAGATCATACATCTCATGGAGCAGATCCGCCACCTTGGGGCTGAACCAGGGGGAAGAAACACCTGCCGGCGCGTCGATATAGTGCTGCATCAACTGTTTCGCAAAGGCCATTGCCTTTTCCTCCGTGCCCAGCGGCCGGACCAGATCCAGATTCCGCTTCAGATAGCACTGGAGGCATTGGGTATCGACAGGAATGCTCATACTTTCAGCTTGACAACGACCTTGACAAAGTCATTGGGGACATCCAGGTGACGGCCGGGCATATGGACATCTTCGGGGAACACCACATAGCAGATGCCTTCGTTGACGGTGATGTAGTCGAAGTCACCGCTGTAGAAGCCGATGTCCTTCTCTTCATTGAAATCACCTTCCGGCTTGCAGGCAGCCAGATCGGCCCAGCCCATGACTTCCTTGCCCTTGACGATGTACTGGATATCCAGGAACTTCCGGTGAGCCTCCGCCACATCGGGCTCCTTGGTGGTTCCCACGGCAATGAAGAACTTGTTTCCGTCGGACAGTGGGTAGGTCTTCTTGTCCTCGTACTCGGTCACGGCGTTGACAGCATAAAAGGCCTCCTCAATGCCGGGCAGCAGTGCTGCATACTTCCTGATGTCTTTCCAGGGGCACATGATCATAGCGGTTACTTCCTTTCAATGATGATTACAGATTCAGCAGGTCTTCAAACCTGTCAATTTTTTCCGCGTAGCCGTCGGGTGTTCCAAAGCCATAGGTGCACCAGACAAAGGGCACATCAGCCTCCACCGTGGCTTCGTAGTCGCCCTGGGTGTCTCCGATGTAGGCACAGTTTTCAATGTTATGTTTTCTCATCAGGGTGCGGATGGTTTTACCCTTGCTGGTTCCGGTGTCACCGAAGCACATATGACCCTGGATATAGGGGGTCAGCCCCAGCTTTTCCATGCACAGTTCGGGATATCCGCACTGGCTGTTGCTGACAATGAAGAGCCGGTAGTTTTCCGCCAGTTTCGCAACGGTCTCCTTCACACCGGGATAACCAATATGGCAGGGATTCTCCTCCAGATACCGGTTCTCGGTGGCCATGCAGCGCTCCATCAGATCATAGCGCTTCTCTTCCGGAATTGTGGCAAGAATGGTGTCGGCGATCTCGGTCATTACTTTGCCGAACAGGGGCTTCAGATCCTCCGCTGTGACGCACAGGTGCTCCAGACCTTCTTCCTTCAGCTGGATGTTGTAGCCTTCCGCCACCAGGGTGCGGGAGTCCCACAGGGTTCCGTCAATGTCAAAAATCAAACTTTCGTATTTCATGCTTCCTCCAGGTGCCGGCGGATCCGGCCGGTGATCATATCCAGAGCCACCATATTCCGGCCGCCCTCAGGAATGATAATATCCGCATACTTTTTGCTGGGTTCTACGTACTGCTCATGCATGGGCTTCACGGTGGTCTGGTACTGATCCACAACGCTTTCCAGGGTCCTGCCCCGTTCCCGGACATCCCGGACGATCCGGCGGCACAGCCGCACATCCGCATCGGTGTCCACAAAGACCTTGATGTCCATCAGGTCACGCAGTTCCTTGTTTTCAAAAATCAGGATACCCTCCACGATGATGACCTTTTCCGGTGAGATCCGGATGGTCTCATCGGAGCGGTTATGAACGGTAAAATCATAGACCGGGCAGTCGATCTCGCCGCCCCGGCGCAGGATATCCAGATGCCGCGCCATAAGATCCGTCTCCAGGGCAGCAGGTTCATCATAGTTCAGTCTGCAGCGCTCCTCGTAGGTCAGTTCATCATGGCGCTTATAGTAATTATCATGGCTCAGCACAGTGACCACACCGGAAAATTCTCTGATCAGGTTGTTCATCAGAGTGGTCTTGCCGCTGCCGGTGCCGCCGGCGATGCCGATGACCAGAATCTTTTTCTCCATTATCCTTCCCTCTCCGTCAGAAGTTCATATGCCCGCCGGATCATCTCCGGATCGTTTTTGCTGTTTTCCAGGACCAGCTCTCCCTGTCCTTCCTCCAGAAGGCCGGCACCCAAAAGCCGCCGCCGGGTCTCCCGGGCAGTACCCTCACCGCCGTCCAGCAGCACCACATTCTCTCCCAGCACCCGGGAGATGGCCTTTGCCGCCAACGGATAATGGGTGCAGCCCAAAACCACTGCATCCAGTTTTCCCACATGGGGTGCCAGCAGAGACCGAAGCAGAGCATCCATTTCCTGAGATTCGGTTTTGCCTGCCTCCACCAGCTGCACCAGTCCCGGCATAGGGATCTTGGCGACAGAGCAGTTCTCATGAAACCGCAGCAGCAGAGTGTCGAATTTTTCCTCCCGCAGTGTCACTTCCGTGGCCATGACGCCGATGCGGCCGCCGGGATAATGATCTGCGGCCACCTTCAGAGCAGGCTCAATGCCGATGACGATCAGCTCCGGGTACCGGCTGCGCAGATCCTTCACTGCCGCGGCAGTGGCTGTATTGCAGGCCAGCACCAGTGCCTTCAGGGGCTTGCGGGCCATCAGCTTTTCCGCTGCCGCCAGGGTCAGCGCCCGGACTTCCGCCGTTGAACGGGATCCGTAGGGAGCGTTGGCGCTGTCGCCGAAATAGAGATACCGTTCTCCCGGCATCAGCCGCCGCAGATGCCGCAGCACACTGATACCGCCGAGGCCTGAATCAAAGACCGCAATATAATCTTCTCTGGCAGCCATAGTCTCACCTCACATTTTTTATATCATAGCAAAAATCTTTTCAGGTTGCAATGCTCCGTTGACTTTTTCCCCGGGGTTTGATATGTTGAAATCATAATATAATCAGGAGGAATGAACATGAACCGCTATTTGTTTGTCATTGATTATCAGAACGATTTTGTGGACGGCGCCCTGGGTTTTCCCGGTGCCGAACTGCTGGATGAAAAAATTGCCGCCAAAGTCCGCGCTTACGGCAAAGATCATGTCCTCTTCACCCGGGATACCCACTTTGAAAACTATCTGGCCACCCGGGAAGGAAAGAATCTGCCGGTAGAGCACTGTATCAAGGGCAGCCACGGCTGGCAGGTTTACGGAGAAACCGCAAAGGCTCTGGAAGAAGTGGGCGCAAAGGCCATCGACAAGCTGGTCTTCGGCATGGATGTATCCGATCCCGCGGTTGCCGCTGTGCTGCCGGAAGCCGCCGACGAGATCGAGCTTGTGGGCCTGGTCAGCAACATCTGCGTGGTAAGCAACGCTGTGGTACTCCAGAGCAAGTACCCCGAAGCCACCATGATCGTGGACGCCGCCTGCACCGATTCCTTCGACAAGGGTCTGCACGAAAAGGTGCTGGATGTCCTGGCCGGCTTTCAGGTCAAGGTCATCAACCGCTAACAGAAAAGCCCTGCCGGCCGGCAGGGCTTTTTTCTTATAACATCACCGTCAGCAACGCCACAATGATCACAATGGAGATGACGATGGCAATGGAATTGATGGTGCTGGAAAGGCCCACATCCTCTCCCAGTTCCGCGGTAAAGACAGGAACCGTGGAACCAATGGGTGCAAAGGCCAGAATCACCAGAGTCTGCCGGATCTCCAGACTGAAGGGCAGCAGGAAATAGTAAGCTGCCGCCAGAATGACTGCGATACCGTACCGGGCCGCCAGGATCTTCACAATGGTGCCCAGTTTCTTTGTGTCCACAGAAATGTTCATGCTGACACCGATCATCAGCATGGCAAGGCACGCATTGCCGCCGCCCAGGATCTCCGCCAGGGTCAAAATGGGTTTGGGAGGCACCAGACTGTTCAGATTCAGAAGAACCATGGTCAGATGGGTCAGAAACGGGAGAGATGACACCGCAGTTTTCAGGATCCGGCGAAAATCTGCCCTGCCGCCCTCCTTCACCGCTCTGGCGATGCTGAAGGAGGCACCGAAGCAGATGATGGCATTGCCCAGATCAAAAATGCTGGTGGTCAGCACACCCACAGGACCCAGAAAGCTCTGGGTAAAGGGCAGGGCAAAGGTTCCGATGTTATAGCCGGGGACATTCTGGATGTAAAAGGCTTTTTCGGAAGCCGTGCCCTTCAGCCGCAGCAGCCAGCCCGCCAGAATATACAGAAGACCGCCGCCCAGACCCAGCAGCGCCAGGGTCAGCATGGAAGCATCGATGGGCTTTCCGGCAGCGCTGGCAATGAGGGCTGCCGGAAGAGTGATCTTCATGACAACTTTGGACAGCACACCAAAGGTTTCCGGTCCGAACACACCGGTCCGGCGCAGGGTATATCCCAATAAAATAATCGCCACAAAACACCCTGCCCGGGTGAGAATATCCAGCATATCGATCCCTCTTTACAGGCTTCTGCCCAGTTCTTTTGCCTGCTCCAGGCAGGTTGTCTGCGCCAGCTGATCCTTTACATGGCAGTTCAGGGCGCAAATCTGTCCCAGAGACGTCCAGTTCAGATACCGCAGCATGGTATGGTAGTTGGCAAAAATGCCATCCGGGATCCATTCTTCCTTTCCGCCGCCGGCCGTCAGGAGGATGGCCTTCTTTTGTGTCTGCAGTTTCAGCCGGGCATTGACAGCATAGAACCGGTCGATCACTGCCTTCAGCTGCGCATTGAAACCGAAATAATAGATCGGCGACACGAACACAATCACATCCGCAGCCAAAACAGATGGCAGCAGCGCTGCCATGTCGTCCTTCTGCACACAGGCTCCGTCATTGCGTTTGCAGTACTCGCAGCCCAGGCAGGGAGCGATCTTCTTTTCTGCCAGCTGAATCTTTTCGACCTCATGTCTGCTCTGATCGATTCCGGAGATCAGAGCCTCCGCAAGGGCGTTTGTTGTTCCGTTTTTATGGGGGCTTCCACAAAGAATTAAAATTTTCATAGTTCCGGTCCTTTCACAAGATTTTTCGCATGTTTCCGGTATACGATCCCATAGGCCACCAGCAACGCCGCCAGCGTGACGATCCAGGAGATGGGGTAGCACTTGTACAGTCCTCCGGGGGTACGCCACAGGGGGAACACGGCCAGGATCCAAAGGATCCGCAGGCCGCAGGCACCTAAGAGGCAGATCACCATGGGAACCAGGGAAGAGCCCATGCCCCGGATGGCGCCGGTCAGCACATCCATCATACCGAACAGGAAATACAGCGATCCCACATTATAAAACCGGAACAGTCCCCAGGCGACAGCCTCGGGAGAATCCGGAATGTAGAGTGACAGCAGCTGCCGTCCGAAAACACAGATTCCGGTGCTCATGGCAATGCCCGTCACCATCACACTTCCAAGGCAAATCCGCAGGGTCTTCTTCACCCGGTCATACTGTCCGGCACCTGCGTTCTGTCCCACAAAATTCACCGCACTCTGATGGTATGCATTGACACCGGCATACATGAAGCCTTCCACATTGGCCGCTGCCGCAGTACCGGAGACAAACACATCTCCGAAGGAATTCACAGAGGACTGCACCAACACATTGGAAACGGAAAACAGGGCGCTCTGGGTACCGGCCGGCAGGCCGATGCGGATAATCTTGCGGATCTGCTCTGCATAAAAGCGCATCTTCTTCAGTTCCAGGCGGCATTCATCCTGCCGGCGCATCAGTGCAATGACCACCAGCACCGCAGAGATTCCCTGAGAAAGGGTTGTGGCCAGGGCAACACCCGCCACATTCATATGGAGTATGCAGACAAAAAACAGGTTCATCAGCACATTGATGACACCGGAAAGGGTCAGGAAAACCAGCGGGCTTCTGGTATCTCCTGCTGCCCGCAGAATGGCGGCGCAGAAATTGTACACCACCGTAAACGTCACACCGGCAAAGCAGATCTTCATATAAACCGTGGACAGGGGCAAAACCGAGGCGGGCGTATCCATCATCCGGAGGAAGGTTTCCGAGCAGGTCACACCCACCAGGGTCAGAACCGCGCCGCAAACCAGCGCCATGGGGAGGGCGGTATGTACGGTGCGGCGCACCTCTTCCCCGTCCCGGCGTCCGATGCCATGGGCAACGGCAACACCGGCACCCACGGAAATACCCACAAAGAAATTCACCAGAAGATGGGTCAAATGGGTGGTGGCGCCCACCGCCGCCACGGACATACTGCCGCAAAAACGCCCCACCACCACCAGGTCTGCTGCGTTAAACAGCAGCTGCAGCACACTGGTGAGAATAATGGGAATGGTATACAGAATGATGTTAACAAAAAGAGGACCCTCCAGCATACTTCTGTTTCGGCTGCGCACAGTATCACCCTCCTCATTAAGCAATATCTTCATTATAATTCCATTTTCTTAAAGTGCAAGTGGTTCCCTGTCAAAATACCGGAATTAAGTCCGGCAAACCCTTGTCCCGGAATCATCCGCATCCCGTCCTCCCTGCCGGAAAACGTTGTATGGCATATACACAAAAGCCCGCCGCTCAGCTGAGCGGCGGGTTTTCTTATACAATCCATTTTTTCAGCACCGGAATTCGGTGGACAACTGCAGAGAAAACATAGGAAACCACAGCCACGGCAGCTGAAATAACAGGAACAGAAACCGCAGGCAGGAACCGCAATGTATCTATCCCAACAATATACAGCATGTCAATAATAATAACATGAACCAAATACACGCCAAAACTGTACTCTGACAATTTTGCCACAGCTGCATTCAGCTTCTCATTGGGATAAGATCTATACTGAAAATAAACAAAAACGGCCGCTGCCTGACAGGCAACATTCACGGAAAACGAATCGTAGTATGTACTGCAGGGTGTCTGTGTTTTCCATGCAACCACAGCATCCAGCAGAACTGTACCCAGGAAACCGGCTGCACCAAGTATCTGCACAACAGCGCGTTGTCTTTGGGTCATAACAATATTGCTCAGCACATATCCCAGCACAAAATAAGACACATACCCCAGAATCATATCCACTTCCACATTGGATACAACCCCGTTGATCCTGTTGACAATTTCTGCGTACACGCCACCGCCAAAGTCATTTGACAGGTTTACAAAGGTCGGGATCAGGCAGGAAAAAATCATTGCAAGTATCAAAAAATAAACCGCTGTCTTTTGATCCTTTACAATTAACCTGATTATGGGAATACACATATAGATGCCAATGATCATGGGCAAAAACCACATGTGTACAGCGCCGCCGATCATATCATACAGGATCGTTTTATATGGCAGTTCATACCCGGGTTCTAAAATCAGCTTTATCAGGGGTACGATCCACGCATAAAATGCCGCCCAGACAATATAAATGACAACCAGGCGCAGGATATACTTTGAATATATTACTTTAATCTCGATGTCTTTTCTCAGAAACAATGCACCGCTGATCATCAGGAATGCAGGCACCGCCCATCTGACACATCCATTGTAAAAATTGAATGTATTCCAGGTAAAGCTCCTTGCGTCAACATAAGACCAGTTCCACGCTGTCACATGCAGTACAACAATCGCAATCGTTGCCAATACTCTTATATAATCCAGATATACTGTCCGTTCTTTTTTCATCTCAGTCTTTCTCCTTTAAACCATGCACCTCTGTTTCCCATATAACTGCAGCGCACCGGGAGGTCAGCGGGAACCGTACATAAAATGATATTGGCGAAAAAGGAGGCTCCCGGCATACTTCTGTTCTGCAAGTTCACAGCAGCATCGGCCTCATAAAACCTTATCTTTATTATACTTCCATTTTCTTAAAGTGCAAGTGGTTCCGGTCAAAAACATTGTTCCTCCCTTGACAGTACCCGGCAGCACGGGGTAAACTGAAGAAAACCGATTTCAAAGGAGAGCATCCCATGACCGAAATCAAAAAGCCGGATATCCGGAGCTATCACCCTGAGATAAGCGGAGAGATTCTGAATGTGGAGAAGGGCTGGTGCCACTTCAGCCACCAGGGAACCAAGGATTTTCTGGACTATGTCACTGCCTTTCAGGCGCAGCCGGATGGCGTTTCCTTCCTGGTGCGCACCTTCCGGGGAAATACCGCCAGGGTCTGCATCACTTTCGTCAGCGAAACAGCCTTCCGGCTGCGGATGCTGCCCCATGATGCTGAGCCCCGGCTGAACAATCAGGTCTTTGATCTGCCCGGCGTTCCCGGCATTCAGGTCAGAGAAGAGGACCTGTTCATCACCGCCGGAACCTCCCGGCTGACCCTCTCCTTCCGGAAATGTCCCTGGGAGATGACCGTCATCCTGGACGGCGAGGTGCTGACCCGGGAGCAGATCAAGGATCACAACGTGGATCAGAAGTACAAGGCCATCCCCATCGGCTTTACCGTGGGCGAAAACGGTCAGATCATCAACGCCTTTGAGACCATGTACCTGTACTGCGACGAGGAATTCTACGGCTTCGGCGAGAAGTTCAATTCCTTTGGCAAACGGGGACAGACCGTCACCGTCTGGCAGCGGGATGCCCAGTCCACCAATTCCGATATCTCCTACAAGGGCATGCCCTACTTTATGAGCAGCGCAGGCTACTCTGTTCTGATGAACACCTTCACCCGGACCCACTTCAACATGGGCGCCACCTCCGGTGTCTCCTACACCATGGAGACGGAAGACCCCTATCTGGACTACTACATGTTCTGCAACCGGGATCCCAAGGGACTCCTGCGGGATTATACCGCCCTCACCGGCCGCAGCGCCATGATTCCCCGGTGGGCCTTTGGCTTCTGGATGTCCCGGATGAGCTACATGAGCCGCCCGGAACTGGAGCAGATCGTGGATCAGATGGCCTCCTTCGGCATGAGCGTGGATGTGATCCACATCGATGCCTGGCAGCCCAATTTTGAGGACAGCTTTGTGCCCAGCGGCGTGGAAGAACTGCTGAGCTTTGACGAGCGCCGGTTCCCGGATCCACAGGGTATGATCGATTCCCTGCGGGAAAAAGGCATCCGGCTGTCATTGTGGATGTTCCCCTACGTCCAGGCCATTGACCCGGAGGGCAGAATCTCCAATCAGTACCGCACCATGGCAGAGCGGGGCTGGCTGGTGAAGGGTCCTGACGGAAATCCAAGAGTCTTCTCCCCCGGCGAGGGTGATGTGGATTCCTGGAAGGTGGCTGCCGTGGACTTCACCAACCCCGAACTGGTGGAATATATGAAGAGCCGCATCAAGCGGCTGATGCACATGGGCGTGGGCGTTATGAAGACGGATTTCTCCGAAGAGCTTCCCGAGGACTCCGTATTCTTCGACGGCACCACAGGCCTGGAAAGCCACAACAAGTATCCCCTGCTCTACGCAAAAACCATCTACGAGGCATCCCGGGAAGCCAAGGAAGAGATGGGAGAAAAAGCCCTGCTCTGGGGCCGCAGCGGCTACGCCGGCAGCCAGAACTATCCCGCCAACTGGGCCGGCGACTCCTCTGCCAGCAAGAACAATCTCCACAGTATCCTCACCGGCGGCCTGAACATGGGCATCAGCGGCATTTCCTTCTGGGGCTTCGACATCGGCGGCTTCTACAACTGTGACTTTTCCGGCAAACGGGTCATCCCCCAGGATGAGGAATACATCCGCTCCGTGCAGATGGGTCTCATGAGTCCTCTCAGCCGCAGCCACGGTCAGTCCACTCCCAGAGAGCCCTGGGTCTAC
>JAFZGL010000149.1 GCA_017555395.1 Oscillospiraceae bacterium
CGGTTCAGAGAGCGGACGTAGTCGCTGTCGGCAGCACGCTCCCGCATGGCGGCAATTCGCTGGGCGGAAACATCCTCGGTGGGGGTGGCATAGTCATAGACCTCCAGGGGGTCGCAGTAGCCCCGGAAGGTCTCTACCTGGAAGGCGGGATTGATCAGGGCATAGCTGGCAGCGAAGGCATCCCGCTGGGTACCGGCGAAGATGGCGTTGTCGCTGATCTCCAGAGGCAGCTGATCGATAACGGCCTCCAGTTCCAGCGCGGCCTTTTCCTCTTCGGACAGGGCAAGACCCTGAGAGGCATCAGCGGCAATCTCCTTGGCCAGGAACCATCCGTTGAGCACTTTTTTGGTCTGCCGTTCTTCGGCAAAGAGGGCTTTTGCTTTTTCGGTCAGAATATCGGGGGAATAGTGGGTGAAAAGATCCATAGCGGTTCCTCCTGGTTTAGGTTCGGATAACGTGGATCCCGGCATCGGTGAAGATCCGGGTGAATTCACTGACGGTGGATGGAGAGATGCGGGCAGCATCGGTCATGGTGTAGTCCATGCCGAGGGCCTTGTATTTGTCTTTTCCGTATTCGTGGTAGGGAAGAAGTTCCAGGGTTCCGTTTCCCGGCAGTCCCAGTTCCCGGAACAGAGAGGCAAATTTCCGGGCATCCTCCATGGCTGCGTTGAAGCCGCCGATGAGGGGGATCCGGACAGCAGGCTGCATTCCTGCTTTGATGGCAAGGCGGAGATTCTGATGGGTCAGAGCGCAGGAAGCGCCGGTGACCTGCCGGTGAATCTCAGGATCATGGTGCTTGCAGTCCATGATGAGGTGGTCGACCAGGGGAAACAGTTCCGGCAGCCGGACATGGCATCCGTTGGTCTCAATACAGGTGTGGATGCCGTTTTGCTTCAGTAAGGTCAGAAGTTCTTTCGCTGCTTCAAACTGCAATGTCACCTCACCGCCTGTGAAGGTGACACCGCCGCCGTCAAAAAACATCATGCGGCTGGAGAGGATCTGCTGCAGCAGTTCTTCGGTAGAATATGTTTTTTCGCCGGTGCAGGCAAGTCCTTCCGGATTGGAACACCAGGGGCAGCGGAGATTGCAGCCCTGCAAATGATAAACCAGCCGGTTTCCGGGACCGTCCTGGGAATAGTTAAAGCCTTTTTGAAAAATCCGCAGTTCCACAGACACACCTCCTTTGCTGCAATCATACCAATTATTGTGGAAATTGTCAATTTCATTGACAAATCGAATGGCTGATTTTATAATAGTTGATAGAGAAAAACCAGAAAATGGGAGGACTATTTATGAACAAACAGCTTTGGCAGCGCCCCGTATTTTTTGAGCGGAACCGGGTGTTCCGGGTATACCTGGGCGGCAAGCTTTTTCATGACTTTTTAGGCGACGCACCGGAGGACGGTTTCCATCCGGAAGAGTGGGTGGCTTCCACTGTGCATGCCATGAACGCAAACCCCACCGGCCCCCTGGAAGGCATCTCCATTGTGGAGGGCACTGACCTGCCCTTTACCCGGCTGCTGGAAGAACATAAGGCAGAATGCCTGGGCGACCGGGAGAATCTGGGCGTGCTGGTCAAGTATCTGGACAGCGCCATCCGCCTGCCTATGCAGGTGCATCCCACCCGGGAATACTCCCGGAAGTTCTTCAACAGCCCCTACGGCAAGGCAGAATCCTGGATCATTCTGGCTACCCGTCCCGATGCCTGCATCTACTACGGTTTTTCCCGGGAAGTCACTCGGGAAGAGTTTGAGGCAGCGGTGGACAAGTCTCTGGAAGATACCACGGTCATGACGAACTTCGTCAACCGCGTGGCGGTCAAGCCCGGCGATGTATTCTTCGTGCCTGCCGGTGTGATCCATGCCATCGGCCCTGGCTGCCTGATGCTGGAAGCTCAGGAGCCCTCCGATTTCACGGTTCAGCCGGAGCACTGGTGCGGTGAATATCAGCTGAACGATCACGAGATGTATCTGGGTCTTGAGCGTAAGATCGCCAACGACTGCTTCGATTTCAGCCGTTACGGTGAAGAAGTGATCCGCCAGGGCAAGAAGGAACCCAAGCTGCTGGCACAGACGGAGAATACCAGACTGGAAAGCCTCATCGGTCCTGAAGATACCACCTGCTTCTCTGTCGACCGGTTCGTCGTGTCCGGCGGCAGCGCCGTTCTGACAGCCGGTGCCGGTGTCCACGTGGTGGAAGACGGCGAAGGCATCGTCCGCTGCGGCGACTTTGCGCACAGCCTGAAGAAGGGTGACTACTTCTTCCTGCCGGTATGCGCTGCCGGTGAGACCACCGTGGAAGGCAAGCTGAATCTGCTGATCTGCAAGGGCGGCGACTAACCGGAAAACGGGAGAATCATATGGAAAAGAAAATTATTGCGGCGGGTCATATCTGCATCGATATTACCCCCATGTTTCCCCGGGGGATCCACTGCCGGGAACTGGGTGAACTGCTGATCCCCGGAAAACTCATCAATATGGACGGTGCGGATATCCACACCGGCGGCAGCGTGGCCAATACCGGCCTGGCGCTGAAAAAGCTGGGTGCCAATGTGCAGCTGCTGGGCAAGGTGGGCAACGATGCCTTCGGCGGTATGATCGCCAATATCCTTGCAGAGCACGGTGCCGGCGGCCTGGTGGTGGACGAAGGCAGTTCTACCTCTTATTCGGTGGTTCTGGCAGTGCCCGGTGTGGACCGGATCTTCCTCCACGATCCCGGCGCCAACAACACCTTCACCAATGCGGATATTCCGGAAGAAGCACTGGAAGGTGCTGCCCTGTTCCACATCGGCTATCCTCCGGTGATGCGAAAGCTCTATGAAAATGACGGCGCGGAACTGACTGCCATTATGCGCCGCATGAAGGAAAAGGGAATCGCCACCTCCATGGACATGACCAATGTGGATCCCAATTCTGAGGCAGGCGGCCTGAACTGGGTGACCATTCTGGGTAATGTGCTGCCCTATACGGATTTCTTTGTTCCCAGTTTTGAGGAACTGTGTTTTATGCTGAACCGCCAGCGCTATGAGCAGCTGAGCGTGGGCGGCGATATGACCGAAAACCTGGATATGCAGAAAGATGTAAAGCCCCTGGCAGAAAAGTGCCTGGAGCTGGGCTGCCGGGCGGTGCTGATCAAATGCGGCATCAGCGGCATGTATTACAAAACCGCAGGCCGGGAAGTGGTAGCCGGTATCGGCGGCAATCTGGAACTGGATGCGGATCTCTGGGCAGACCGGGAAGGTGTGCAGCCCTGCTTCAAGGCAGACCAGGTGCTGTCCGGCACCGGTGCCGGTGATACCAGTATCGCAGCCTTCCTGCTGGCTGCGGCAAAGGGCAGAACCCCTGCCCAGTGCACAGCACTGGCAGCGGCGGAAGGCGCCTGTGCGGTGACGGCCTATGATGCGCTGAGCGGACTGAAGACGATGGAAGAGCTGGAAGCGCGGATCGCATCCGGCTGGGAAACAATGGGAGGTTAAGCAATGCTGGTTAACATGAAGGAAATCCTGGAAAAGGCAAAAGAAGGCAAGTATGCCGTGGGTCTTTTCAATGCGGTGAATGTGGAAATGGCAAG
>JAFZGL010000150.1 GCA_017555395.1 Oscillospiraceae bacterium
ATTCCCGTGGTCTGCGCCGGCCGTATGGAGCCCGATGTGGGTGCCCAGGCTGTGGTCGAAGGCCGCATCGATGCCATGGGCGTTGCCCGCCAGTTCCTGGTGGATCCCCAGTGGATCACCAAGCTGATTGAAGACCGGCTGGAGGACATCAAACCCTGCATCTGCTGCCACAGCGGCTGCTTCAACTTCTCCTCCTCCAAGGGTCACTACAACACCCAGGATCTGACCGATACCATGGGTCTTGCCCGCTGCGCTCTGAACGCAGAGACCATGCAGACCAAAAAGCACTACATCAAGCCTGCCAGAAAGATCAAGACCATCGCCGTCATCGGCGGTGGCATCGGCGGTATGGAATCCGCACTGGTCTGCGCCAAGCGCGGCCACAAGGTCACCCTGTACGAAAAGTCCGGCGAACTGGGCGGTGTCTTCATCGCTGCGGCAGCTCCCTCCTTCAAGGAGAAGGACAGAGATCTGATCGCCTGGTACCGCCGTGAGATCGCCAAGTACCCCATTGAAGTCAAGCTGAATGCCGAAGTCAGCGACCTGAGCCAGGTCACCGCCGATGGGATCATCATCGCCACCGGTTCCAAGGCCGTAAAGCTTCCCCTGCCCGGCATTGAAAAGGGTATCGAGGCTGTAGACTTCCTGCTGGGTAACCGCAATGTGGGCGAAAACGTCACCATCATCGGCGGCGGCCTGACTGGCTGTGAGATCGCCTACGAGCTGTACCTCCAGGGCAAAAAGCCCACCATCGTGGAGATGATGGACGATCTGATCACCACCCCCGGCATCTGCCTGGCCAACACCAGCTTCCTGCGGGACTTCTTCGAAGCCAACAAGGTTCCCGTCCATCTGGAGACCAAGCTGTGCGAGATTCAGGAAGACGGCGTCCTGGTAAAGGACAAGAACGGCATGCAGTATAAGATTGCCGCCGACTCCGTGATCCTGTCCGTGGGCTACAAGCCCGCCCCCCTGGCCGAAAAGGCAAAGAACATCCACATCGTGGGCGATGCCTGCAAGGTGGGCAATCTGCGCACCGTCATCTGGCAGGCCTGGGATGTGTGCATGAAACTGTAAGCGGAGTGCCTCCGCTGTCAATTCGTGACGAACCCATACGCAAGTCGTTACTCCTCCTGGGTACAGCTCGGTTCGTCACAGCTCATATTCTGAAAGGAGCAAAACAATGTACTTAACTGATGAACAGCAGGCCATTCTGAACGGTGCCAAGGGCGAAGTCATGGCCAAGGTCATGAAGACCCTGGTGATGTACGGCGAGACCTTCGGTGCCGACAAGATGGTTCCTGTCACTTCCGAATACAACCACCTGGTCACTTCCTTCGGTCTGAAGATGATGACCCCTGTCTTTGACCTGATGCAGCAGCTCATCGATGCCGGCGCCATCTCCCAGCAGCAGTTTTCCGTGGACCCCCGGCCCGTGGACAAGAATGTCCCCGCCAATTTCCTGCAGAACTTTATTTTCAACAACATCATGTACAGCAAGCAGACTTCCTATGAAGAACAGCTGAAGCAGCTGGGTCTGATGAACGAAGATGCCTTCACCTGTGCCTGCTACCTGGATCAGGTGGGCAACACCCCCAAAAAGGGCGAAGTCCTCAGCTGGGCCGAGTCCTCCGCTGTTGTCTACGCCAACTCCGTTCTGGGTGCCCGCTGCAACCGCAACTCCGGTATCATGGACATCATGGGCTCCATCGCCGGATTTGTGCCCCACTTCGGTCTGCTGACCGACGAGGGCAGAAAGGCCACCTGGATCGTCAAGGTCGCCTGCAAAAAGAAGCCCGAAGCCCAGCTGCTGGGCTCTGCCATCGGCATGAAGGTCATGGAGGACGTTCCCTTCGTCACCGGTATGAATGAATGGCTGGGCACTGAACTGAACGACGAAAACAAGGCGTACCTGAAGGATTTCGGTGCCGCCACCGCATCCAATGGTGCCGTAGGTCTGTATCACATCGAAAATCTGACCCCCGAAACCAAGGAACTGGGTGCCTCCCTTGTGGCTCCCGGCGCCAGGGTCTATGTCATTGACGACGCCGAACTGGAGCGGGTCAAGAACAGCTATCCCGTCATCTGGAAGGACAAGAACGCCGCTCCCAAGCTGTGCTTCGTTGGTTGCCCTCATCTTTCCATGCAGCAGCTCATTGACTGGACGGTGAATGTGGAAGCAGGTCTGAAGGCTTCCGGAAACCGGAAAGTTCAGATCCCCACGGTCTTCACCACCGCCCCCGGTGTCAAAAAGGAATTTGAAAAGACGGAATACGCCAAACGGCTGGAAGCCACCGGTGTCATCCTCTCCTGCATCTGCCCCCTGATGTACATGAACAATCCTCTGTGCGGCAAGATGCCCGTCATCACCTGCTCCAACAAGCTGCGCACCTACACCAGCTCCCGCTTCTATACGGAAGACGAGATCCTGGTCAAGATCACAAAGGGAGGTAAGTAAGATGAGAGAATTCAAAGGAAGAGTCGTCGCTCCCGGCACCGTCTCCGCTCCCGCACTGGTCTCCCATGGCGGACTGAATACCCTCGCCTCCTTCCAGAAGGCTGTTCAGTTCGGCGACAAGCAGGCAACCTGCGGCGATCAGAACAACCCTGATCTCTACAGCAAAAAAATGAAGGGCACCGCCCTGTGCCTGCCTCAGACCATCGGCTCCACCACCGGCGGTCTGGTACTGTATGCCGCCGCCTCCATGGACCGGACACCTGCCTGCCTGCTGTTCAGCAAACCCATCGATTCCCTGGCAGCCGCCGGTTCCATCCTGATCTCCGTCTGGCTGGACGGCATCAATATGCCCGTTATTGACTCCCTGGGTGAAGAATTCCTGGATTATGTCAAGGACGGCATGATGATCTCCGTCGGAGCTGACGGCCGGGTCATTGTAGAATAATCCCATTTGCAAAAAGACCGCAGCCCAACGGCTGCGGTCTTTTTTCCTGTCGAAAAATCCCTTCAGGCTTTTCATCATTCACAAAAACGCGGTCGTTCCATCGCGGTCTTTTGTATTTCTGCCGTGGATTTTGTTCTTTACTTTATTTTGTTAAAGTGGTATAATGGGCGAAACGCTTTCACGCAGGAGGGATAGAGCATGCGTGTTGTCATCAAAATCGGCACCTCCACCCTGACCCATTCCACCGGCAATCTGAATATCCGCCGGATGGAAGAGCTCTGCAAGGTCATGAGTGATATCAAAAACGCCGGACATGAAGTGATCCTGGTGTCTTCCGGCGCCATCGGAATGGGTGTAGGCAAACTGGGTCTGCTGGAACGTCCCACCGACGTTCCCACCAAGCAGGCTGCCGCCGCTGTTGGTCAGTGTGAGCTGATGTACTTCTACGACAAAATCTTCGGCGAATACCACCATATTGTAGCGCAGCTGCTGATCACCAACGAGGATATTTACAGCGACACCCGCCACCAGAACTTCAGCAACACCCTGAACCGTCTTCTGCAGCTGGGAGCCCTTCCCATCATCAACGAAAACGACACCGTCGGCACTAAGGAAATCGTCATCGGTGACAACGACACCCTGGCTGCCATTGTGGCTGAGAGTGTCAAGGCAGATCTGCTGATTCTGCTGTCTGACATCGACGGTCTGTATACCGCCGATCCCCGGAAGGATCCCGATGCCAAACTGCTGCACCGGATCACCAAACTGGATGACAATATCATGGCACTTGCCGGCGGAACCGGAACCAATCGGGGTACCGGCGGTATGGTGACCAAACTCCAGGCCGCAAAAATCTGTATGGGCTGCGGCTGCGATATGGTCATTGCCAACGGCAACAGTGCAACAAATCTTTATGATATTCTGGAAGGCAAGGAAGTCGGTACCAGATTCACGGAGGTACAGGAATGAAAAACATGCTTGAAAAAGCCAGGGCAGCAAAAACAGAAATTGCCCGGCTCACCACAGATCAGAAAAATGCCGCGCTGAATGCCATGGCAGACGCACTGATCGAAAACGAAGCTGACATTCTGGCAGCCAACGCTCTGGATCTGGAGGCTGCAAAGGGGACTGTCTCCGATGTGATGCTGGACCGCCTCCAGCTGACCTCCGCCCGGATCGCCGGCATGGCAGAAGGCATCCGTCAGGTAGCTGCCCTTCCCGATCCTGTGGGCCGGATTTTGGAGGAATACACCCGCTCCGACGGTCTGCTGATCCAGAAGACCGCCGTTCCCATGGGTGTCATTGCCATCATCTACGAAAGCCGTCCCAACGTTACCTCCGATGCGGCAGCCCTTGCCCTGAAGAGCGGCAATGTCTGTGTTCTGCGCGGCGGCAAGGAAGCCTTCCGCAGTGCCAACGCCATTGTGAATGCCCTGAAAAAGGGACTTGCATCCCTGGGTATCACCGAACATGCCGTGAATCTGGTGCAGGATACCACCCGTGCCAGTGCCACTGCCCTGATGACAGCCAACGGCTATATTGATCTTCTGATCCCCCGGGGCGGTGCCGGTCTGATCCAGACCTGCGTCCGCACCGCTACCGTTCCCTGCATTGAGACCGGTACCGGAATCTGCCATGTCTATGTAGAAAAAACTGCCGATCAGGCCATGGCGCTGAACATTATTGAAAACGCAAAAACCAGCCGTCCCAGCGTGTGCAATGCCGAAGAAGTGCTTCTGGTGGACAAGGCCATCGCCGCCGAATTCCTGCCCAAGCTCCATGCACGCATCGGCCAAAAGGTAGAACTGCGTCTGGATGAGACGGCGGCAGCCATTATCCCCGGTACACCTGCCGGTGAAAAGGACTTCGACACGGAATTCCTGGATTATATTCTGGCTGTCAAGTGTGTGGAACATGTGCAGGAGGCCGTTGCCCATATCGCTGCCCATTCCACCGGCCACAGCGAAGCCATCATTACTTCCGATCCCGAGGCAGAAGCTGTCTTCACCTCCGGTGTGGACAGCGCTGCTGTCTATGTCAATGCCTCCACCCGGTTCACGGACGGCGGAGAATTCGGCCTTGGCTGCGAGATGGGCATCTCCACCCAGAAGCTCCATGCCCGCGGCCCCATGGGTCTGCGGGAACTGACCACCTATAAATATGTGATCCACGGCAACGGACACATCCGCTAAGGAGGTACCATATGAAATACGGATTTATCGGCTGCGGCAATATGGGCGGTGCCATCGCCAATGCACTGCGCCGTCAGACCGCAGATATTATGATTGCTGACCCTGCCCCCAGCGCAAAAGCATTTGCAGACACTCTGGGCGCTGTCTATACCGACAACGAAACGCTGGTTTCCTCCTGTGACCGGGTATTTCTGGCGGTAAAGCCCCATCTGATGAAGGGTATGCTCTCTCCCCTGCAGCCCATCCTGGCTGAAAAAAAGCCGCTGCTCATCACCATGGCCGCCGGTCTGGAGATTGCTCAGATCCAGTCTTTTGCAGGCTGTGATCTGCCCATCATCCGCATTATGCCCAACACCCCTGTAGCACTGGGCAAGGGTATGATCCAGTATTGCCGCAACAGCCTGGTTGCGGACGATGTTCTTGCCGACTGGCTGAAGGATATGGCAGACTGCGGACGGCTGGATCCCCTGGAGGAACGGCTCATTGACGCCGCTGCCGCCCTGTCCGGTGCCGGTCCCGCCTTCATGTATATGTTCATCGAAGCTCTGGCCGACGGTGCCGTTGCCTGCGGCATCCCCAGACCCAAGGCCTATGAATATGCCGCTGCCACCATGGCAGGCTCCGCGGAAATGGTTCTGGCATCCGGTCAGCATCCCGGTGCGCTGAAGGATGCGGTCTGTTCCCCCGGCGGCAGCACCATCGCCGGTGTCCGCGCCCTGGAAGAGGGCGGTTTCCGTGCCGCAGCCATGAACTGCGTCATTGCCGCCTGCCAGCGAAACAAGGAACTGGGAAAACAGTAAATACAAAGCGGCTTCCAACCGGAAGCCGCTTCCTTTATGTATGCAAAAAGAAACCCCGGCGGGTATTCCCGCCGGGGTAAAACATTTTTGTTTTGATCAGGTGATCAGATTAGATCATCTTTCTCTTCTTCAGCTCGTACATAGCGACCAGTGCTGCTGCAGCCATGGTCATGGTAGCAACTGCGATCATAATGGTATCGCCGGTCTTGGGGTTGGTGGGATCAGCAGTACCGGTGTTGACGCTGTTATTGTTGTTGGTAGCGTTGTTGCCGGTGGTGGTCTTGTAGCCCTTGACCATACCGTAGATAACGGTCACGCTGCTGTCGGTGGTGCTGGTCTTGACACTGGCCAGTCTGGTGATGGTGTTGGAAGCAACTTCAACGCCCTTGGTGTCCTTGGTGCCCAGGTAGTCAACCCAACGGTTGTAGTCGTACCAGCCGTCGAACTCGTAAGTGCCCTTCAGGTAGTCCTGGATATTGCAGTTATTCAGATCCAGTTCGCCATCCTTAACAGCGCCGGAGTAGTAGTAGGTCTTAAAGCCGTCGGTATCATCGCGGTAGACGCGCAGCTCAACGGTACCCTTGGGTGCCCACTGTGCAACCAGAGTGACATCACCGTAGTTGTAGGTATCACCGGTCTTCAGTTCCTTGTAGTTATCCTGAACGACCAGCCAGCCGCGGAACACAAAGTTTGTACGGGTGGGCTGCTCCAGAGTGACCTTGGAACCGAACTTGACTTCAACAGTCTTGTTGGCCAGCTCGTCGCACTCGTAGTCGTAGGTCATCTTGTAGGTGTTGGCAACGAAGTTGGGACGGACATAGGTCACTTCGTTGATAATGGTCTCATCGGTGAAGATGTTGCCCTTGGAGTCAACCCAGGGATGATCCTTGTCAACAGAGTAGCCGGCTCTGTAATCGTATGCCTTCCAATCAGGAAGGCTTGCACCGGAAGCCTTCAGAGACTTTTCGGTATTTGCGGTCCGTCTTTCAACTTCTGCCCAGTCGTTGGTTCCTGCGTTCCAACCCTGGAATACAACAGGCAGGCTGCCTGCTTCCCACTTTGCAATGAGGGTTGCGCTGCTGGTAATGAGAGAATCGGAATTGACTTCGGTGGTTGCGTCGCTGGGGTTGAGGAACCAGCCGGCGAACACGTAACCGTCGCGGGTGGGAGTGGGCAGCTTGCTGCCGACAGTCTCCTGA
>JAFZGL010000151.1 GCA_017555395.1 Oscillospiraceae bacterium
GTTAAGGTGCGACTAACTACCGGCGATGCGGCCGGGTGGGGTACATAGGGGCGGGTGGATTGGATTGCGGGAGCAAGACATACAACGCCGCCCCTATGCCTGCTTCTTTTGGTTCTTTTCTTGCAGGAGCAAGAAAAGAATTAAGAACCAATAGAATGATAAATGATCATTTACCGTTTTACCGTTAAATTAAGCTCTTCTTAATGTTGGAACGTCCCCTTTGACTTGTTTTTCTCTGTAAAGAATGGTAAAATGGTCAAAACCTCAAAAGGAGTAATCTATGATTGAACTGTTAAAAGCCGTGCTCTTCGGCATTGTGGAGGGCATCACGGAGTGGCTGCCGGTGTCTTCCACCGGTCACCTGATTCTTCTGAACGAATTCGTGACCCTGAACATGTCCGAGGAATTCAATTCCATGTTCGATGTGGTGATCCAGCTGGGTGCCATCCTGGCAGTCATCGTCCTGTTTTTCCATAAACTGAATCCCTTTGCGCCTTCCAAGTCCACCCTGGAAAAGAAGCAGACCTGGAGCCTGTGGTTCAAGGTCTGTGCCGCCATCATCCCCTCTGGCCTGCTGGGTGTCCTGTTTGATGACTGGATGGATGCCAACCTGCACAACGGCATCGTGGTGTCCATTGCCCTGATTGTCTACGGCATCGCCTTCATTCTGGTGGAGCGCCGGAATCAGGGCAAGTATACAAAGGCTATTTCTGATGTCCATGACATCGGCTACAAGACTGCCATTGCCATCGGTGTGTTCCAGTGCCTGAGCCTTGTGCCCGGCACCTCCCGCAGCGGCAGCACCATTCTGGGTGCCATCCTCATCGGTGTGGGCAGATCCGCCGGTGCGGAGTTCAGTTTCTTCATGGCTATCCCCACCATGCTGGGCGCCTCTGCCATCAAGGGACTGAAATTCATCCTCTCGGGTGTGGAAGCCACCGGCACCGAGATCGGTGTGCTGATCGTGGGCTGCGTGGTATCCTTCATCGTGAGCCTGCTGGTCATCAAGGGCCTGATGGAGTATGTGAGAAAGCATTCCTTCTCTGCCTTCGGCGTCTACCGAATCATCCTGGGTATCGTGGTTCTGGCCTATTTCGCCCTGCTGGCATAAAACAGATATGAAAAAACCCCCGCTGCTTAGCAGCGGGGGTTTTGTTGTGTATCTTACTTGCCCAGGAAGTCCTTGGTGACCTTGACGATGTTCTCAGCGCACAGGCCGTAGTGCTGCAGCAGTTCAGCAGCGGGGCCGGAGCGGCCGAACTCATCGTTCATGCCGATGCGCTTGACGGGAGTGGGCAGCTTCTCGCTCAGCAGGGAGCAGACAGCCTCACCCAGACCGCCGATGACGGAGTGCTCTTCGCAGGTGATGACCTTGCCGCACTTGCGGGCTGCTTCCAGAACCAGCTCCTCATCCAGGGGCTTGATGGTGGCCATGTTGACGATCAGAGCGTTGATGCCCTGCTCAGCCAGAGCCTCACCGGCCTTCATGGCTTCATAGACCATCAGACCGTTGGCGATGATGGCGATGTCGCTGCCCTCACGGACAACCTCACCCTTGCCGATCTGGAACTTGAAGTCCTCACCGTGGAACACGGGGACAGCGGAGCGGCCGGTACGGATGTAGACAGGACCCACATATTCGTAGGCAGCCTTCACCATGGCAATGCATTCCACATTGTCAGCGGGGCTCATGACGACCATGCCGGGCAGGCTGCGCATCAGAGCGTAGTCCTCGCAGCACTGATGGCTTGCGCCGTCCTCGCCAACGGAGATGCCGCCGTGGGATGCACAGACCTTCACGTTCAGGCGGGGATAGGCGATGGAGTTGCGGATCTGCTCGAAAGCACGGCCGGTGGCGAACATGGCAAAGGAGGAGGCAAAGGGAACCATGCCGGTGGCAGCGAGACCTGCGGCGGCGGACATCATGTTGCCTTCAGCGATGCCGAAGTTCAGGTGACGGTCGGGGAATGCCTTCTTGAAGGTACCGGTCTTGGTGGCGCCTGCCAGGTCAGCGTCCAGAACGACGATGTTCTCGTGTGCCTGACCCAGTTCAACCAGAGCCTGGCCGTAGCCTTCACGGGTTGCGATCTTCTTCACGTCTGCCATATTACATACCCTCCAGTTCTGCCAGGGCGGCCTTCAGTTCGGCGCTGGCGATTTCATACTCGGCGGGATTGGTGGCCTTGCCGTGCCAGCCGGCGTTGTTCTCCATGAAGGAGACGCCCTTACCCTTGACGGTGTTCATCACGATGGCGGTGGGCTTGCCCTTGACGGTCTTTGCCTCGGCAAAGGCGGCTTCGATCTGGTCGAAGTCGTGGCCGTCAATGGCGATGGTATGGAAACCGAAAGCAATCAGCTTGTCGGCAATGGGATAGGGGCTCATGACATCACGGATGTTGCCGTCGATCTGCAGACCGTTGTTGTCAATGATGATGCACAGGTTGTCCAGACCGTAGTGGCTTGCGGACATGCATGCCTCCCAGACCTGACCTTCCTGGATCTCGCCGTCGCCCAGCAGGGAGTAGACCCGGGCATTCTTGCCCTGGAACCGCAGACCCAGTGCCATACCGACAGCGCAGGAGATGCCCTGGCCCAGAGAGCCGGTGGACATATCAACGCCGGGAACCATGGTCATATTGGGATGACCCTGGAGATAGGAATCAATTTTACGCAGGGTCAGCAGATCTTCCACGGGGAAGAAGCCGCGGTGTGCCAGAGCGGCATACAGACCGGGTGCGGTGTGACCCTTGGACAGGACGAAGCGGTCCCGGTCAGCCCACTGGGGATTGGCAGGATCCACATTCAGTTCCTTCTGATACAGATAGGTGAACATCTCAGCAGCGGACAGGCTGCCGCCGGGATGGCCGCACTTTGCGGCGTTGGTGCTGTCAATGATACCCATGCGCACCTTGCATGCCATGATCTGAAGTTCTTTCTTTTCCAGTTCAGTCATACAGTAACCTCCTAAAATAAAGGCCGATTTCTCTTTGTTTCTCTTTTTATCAATACCCATGGAAGGGGTCCGCCTTCCATGGGATATTTACATCATTACTGGTTGCCCAGTTCCTTCAGGGCATCCTTGCGGGAGAAGTTTGCACGGCCCTTCTCGTCGAAGCCCATGAACTTGACCCAGGTCATATCGCCCAGGTTCAGAACGTCCTCAACCTTCTCAACGCGGCGGTTCTCCAGCTTGGAGATGTGAACCATGCCGTCGTGGCCGGGAGCGATCTCAACGAAAGCGCCGATGGGCAGGATGCGGACAACCTTGCCGTAGTACA
>JAFZGL010000152.1 GCA_017555395.1 Oscillospiraceae bacterium
TCTTCGATCTGTTTGCTGACTGCCGCACCGGAGGCATTCTGATCCTCCAGGGTGATATAAATGGTAAGAGAATAGGTTTCCTCGTTGACGCCTGCCGTCATGGTACTGCCGGTGGACATCATGGCACCCACGGTGGCAATGCCGTCCACTGTATCGATGCGGTTCAGTACCTCGTCCGCCAGTTCAGAAGCCTCTTCCATGGTGCTGCCCTCCGGCATGTTCACCGAGAGGCTTACATTGGGCATATCCATCTCCGGCATGAAGATGAAGCCACCTGCCAGGCTCATCCATCCTGTCAGCACCAGCAGAACCACTGCCGCAATGAGCACGACGGCTTTATGGCTCAGCGCCCAGGATGCCAGCTTATGATAGCCGTTCAGCATTTTGCCCAGAACCATATCCTTGGTCTTCTTTTCCTTTCGGAGCATTCCGGAAGCCATAGCGGGAACCAGAGTCAGGGAAACGATCAGGCTGGCCATCAGGGAATAGGTCATGGTCAGTGCCAGGTCGGTGAACATCTGCCGGGTAATGCCTTCCACGAAGACGATGGGCAGGAACACGCAAACCGTGGTCAGAGTGGACGCAGTAACAGCACCAGCCACCTGCTGGGCGCCGGATACCGCCGCCTGGATCACATTGGCACCCTTGGAACGAAGACGGTAGATATTTTCAATAACCACAACGGAGTTATCCACCAGCATACCGACGGCCACCGCAAGACCGGACAGGGAGATCATGTTGATGGTAACACCGGAGAAGTACATCAGCACGATGGCAAAGATCACGCTGATGGGGATCGCACACAGGGTAATAAAGGTGGGACGGAGATCCTTCAGGAATACATAGAGAATAATAACCGCGAACAGGGCACCCAGCAGCAAGCTGTTGAGAATGGAATCCACGATCAGGTAAATGTAGTCACCCTGGTCCATCAGAGACACAAACTTCAGGCCGGGGTATTCCTCTTCCAGTTCCCGGAAACGCTCATTGATATTGTTTGTGGTTTCCGCCGTGGCATAGGTGCTCTGCTTTTCAAAGCTGAGCATGATGCCGTTTTCGCCATCCAGCTTGGCATAGGTCTCATCCCGGTTGTCGGTCAGCATGACTGCTGCAACATCCTTCAGGTGAATAGGCTCAATGTCTTCCATGCCCATGTCAAACAGCAGCAGGTTTTCCAGATCCTCCAGACGGGTGATCTCATCACCCACGGAGACCATGTAGCTGACACCCTCCTGCTTGACATAGCCGGCAGGCATGGCAAAATTCTGGGCTGTCAGAATCTGGGTCACCAAATCCATGGTGATGATATTGTTCAGATCCGCCTGCTTGAGGGCATCCTCACGGCTTTCCTCAATGGTGTCGAAGCCATCCTCGATCTGGGTCATGGCACTTTCAATGCTGGCGCTGCCCTGGGTCACCTGGGAACCCAGCATATCGATACCCATGGCGCCGATGTTCTTGACGCCATCGGTTACCATGTCCATATTGTTCATATTGGCCACAGTCTCATCGATCATGGCCTCCAGCACGGCGATGCTGGCATCGATCACCGCAGGATCGGTCTGCTGGGCCTTCAGGGCTTCCAGTTCCCCCTGCAGCACCATCTGCTGCATCAGCAGTGCAGAATCATCGGGAGTCAGCGCCAGCTGCTGTTCCAGTGCATCCAGCATAGCCTGCTTTTCAGCGATCTGCTGCTGTAAAACTGCCTGATTTTCCTTCCGGGCTTTCAGCTCCTCCACCTGTTTCAGCATATCCTCAACAGATTTGGTCATCTGCTGGATAGCGACTGCATTGGCGGAATCCGCAGCGGAATTCAGCTTTCCTTTGACCTGATCCATGCCGTGCTTGGCGCTGTCAATCTGAGCCTTGGCATCTTTCAGCTGAGCCTTCTGATCCTCCAGTTCCTCCACCGCATCATCGATTTCACCGTTGATTACCTTGCGGATCTTCTCATTCAGCCCGTCAAATTTCTCCTGATCCAGAACCACATGGATCTCCTGGGAAATAGCACCGGTGGTGCTGATTCGTGCGACACCGGAAATGCCTTCCAGTTCGTTCATCAGGGTGTCATCCAGAAATTCCGTCAGTTCAATGGTGGATTTACCCTTCATGGAAACACCGGCCACCTGGACAGGCAGCATGGAAGGGTTGATTTTCAGAACATAGGGCGTGCCCACCATATCATCCCAGGCCGCGGACAGAGAATTGATATTCTGCTGGATATCCACGCCGATGGTGTCCATATTGACAGAATCCTCAAACTCCAGCATAACCATACTGTAGTTCTCACTGGAGGTGGATGTCACCTCCTTGATATGCTCCAGGGTGGCCATGGCCTGCTCCATGGGGCGGCTGACCTCTGCTTCCACTCGTTCCGGATTGGCGCCCGGATAGGTGGTCATGATCATCACATAGGGGAAGTCCATATTGGGCAGCAGATCCGGTGTCATTTTGGTGTAGGAAACAATACCCAGCACCAGAATGGCAATGACCGCAACAAAGATTGTAAATGGTTTTTTGACGCTGAACTTCGGCATACCGCACTTCCTGACTTGCCATAATTCCGGCATTTTAGTTTCTATAAATTTAACACAGATATTTGATTTTATCAACGTGATATTGTGAATCTTTTGTTAAAAGAAACGCCGGAAAAAAATCGCGGGTCTCCGGAGAGACCCGCGATCATTATGTTTTGACTGGAATGCTCAAGCAATCTTAAAGATTACTTGCCGCCTTCCTTCATCAGCTCGGTGACCAGAGCGGAGCAGCCGAACAGACCGATGACGTTGGGCAGAACCATCAGGTAGTTAGCGAAGTCAGTCAGCTCCCAAACCAGGTCGGAAGCCATGACGGTGCCCAGGAACACGAAGATCAGGGAGATCACAGTGTAAACCTTGACGCCGGTGGAGCCGAACAGGTAAGCCATGTTGGTCTTACCGAACATATTCCAGCCCAGGATGGTGGAGAATGCGAAGAAGAACAGAGCGACAGCGATGAACATTGCGCCAGCCTTCTCACCGTAAACAACACCAAAAGCGGACTGTGCCAGGTTGGTCTTGGTGAAGACATCAGCCAGGTTAGCAGCTGCGCCGCAGTCATGCAGAGGACCACCGGTGACATACAGGGTGGAGATGATGACCAGAGCGTTCAGGGTCAGAACTGCGAAGGTGTCGATAAAGACGCCAGCCATAGCGACGGTGCCCTGCTCGTGGGGATTCTTAACGTTAGCCTGAGCATGTGCATGGGGGGTAGAACCCATACCAGCCTCGTTGGAGAACAGGCCGCGCTTTGCACCCTGAGAGATAGCGGTCTTCAGTGCAGCACCGATACCACCGCCGATGATGGCGTTGGGGGTGAATGCGTACTTGAAGATCAGAGCAAAGGTCTCGGGGATGTACTTGATACGGATAATAACAACGATGAATGCACCCAGCAGGAATGCTGCAGCCATCAGGGGAACCAGCTTCTCAACAACGGATGCCAGACGAGCGGTACCGCCGATGAAGATGAAGGCGCAGATGACGACCAGAACGATACCGACGATCCAGGAAGGAA
>JAFZGL010000153.1 GCA_017555395.1 Oscillospiraceae bacterium
ATAGTATGGAAACCATGGGATAGTCCTTGGTGTAGTCGTGAACTTCTGTGTTTTCACTGTTTGCCAGGTAAGATTCGTAGATCTCAGGATAGTCTGCTGCCCATTCCTGCGCGGTCTTTACCGTGACGCCGGAGCCGGTCTTCACCACCTGGACGCTCCTCTCTTCGGTCTGTACCGACTCATCTTTGGCGAGGGATTTTCCCACACTCCCCTGGCAGGCACAAAGACTCATAACTGTGACCAAAGTCAGAAACAATGTCCAAAACGTTTTCATGTTACCCCTCCTGTAGCTTGAAGAAACACATATCGATATTTTTAGATATATCTGATAACAGTATAGCATTCTCTCAATTGTCTGTCAATCCATCCCGCTGCGCGCATCAGATGAACAAACACGCTATGAATATAGATTCAAACGGATATATATTCGAAATGCTGCGTTAACGTTTTTAAGCATCTGCACTATTACAGCCTATGGATTACACAGCAGCATGATACAGCACTGGGTCAGGAACCGGAAAAGGCTGTCGTTCAGTGAACTGCAATTAGAATAATAGGTTTATTACGTTTCTCACATTGACATTTATCTATATACTCACTATCATATAGATAAATGTCAATGGGAGGTTCATGAATGAATCCACAACAAGTTGCCGCTATTTTTAAAGCATTGGGTGATGAAAACCGGATCCAGATCCTGAAAATGCTTTTAACCGGCGAAAAATGTGCCTGCAGACTGTTGGACAAGCTGAATATTACACAGCCCACACTGTCTCACCATATGAAGATCCTCTGTGATATCAGGATCGTCAACGGTCGTAAAGTAGGAAAATGGACGTATTATTCCCTCAACCTCGAAGGTGTTATGATGCTCCGCGACATGATGCAGGTGTCTTTGGCTGACGCGTGTATTCCAGAAAATTGCGATTGCAATAGAAAGGAGAATGTATAATGATCCATGATATTCACGATCAGGTGCGGCAGGACTACACAAAGATCCTGCTGGACCCCAAAAACTCCATCCTCACCGGTGATACCGGTTCTGATACCATGTCTGCTTCTGTGGGCTATACCCCTGAGGAACTGGCCCTGGTTCCTGCCGAATCCAATCTGGGTCTGGGCTGCGGCAATCCTCACCGGGCAGCCAATCTGCAGCCCGGCGAATATGTTATAGACCTTGGCAGCGGCGCTGGACTTGACTGCTTCCTGGCCGGTGTGAAGGTGGGCCGTCGGGGCAAGGCTGTGGGCGTTGACATGACCCCCGATATGCTTAGCACCGCCCGTCGCATCGCCAAGGAAAACAAGATCCGCAATGTGGAATTCCGTCTGGGCGAAATTGAAAACCTGCCTGCCGCAGATAACTTCTTCGATGTATGCATCTCCAACTGTGTCATCAACATGTCCCCCAACAAGGCAAAAGTCTACCGGGAGATCTACCGGGTGCTGAAGCCCGGCGGACGGATCTCCATCTGCGACATCGTCATCATGAAGCAGATCCCGGAAGAACTGCAGAATGATCCCAGCATGCACTCGTGCTGAGTGAGCGGCGCTTCCTCAGTTGAGGAACTGGAAAATATCATCAAAATGGCAGGATTCACCGATGTTTCCGTGAAGGAAAAGCCAGTCTCCAAAGAATATGAAGAAAAATGGGGCAGCGGTCTCAGCGTGGGCGAATTCATCATGTCCTCCACCATCACCGCCAGAAAACCGGCAGGCAATGACCCCGTCAATACTGCAGCCGAAAAACCGCTTCCTGCTGCAGATCCATTTGATGGATATGGAGAACTGTCATGATACAACAGCTTATCAAAAACATTCAAACTTCCATCGAGCTGAGTAAATGCAGACATTGCGGTTGTATGCGCGAAAGTCTTGAGGGTATTCGCGATCGTCTGGATGACAGCAATGACCCCAACCTCTACCCCCTTTTCTGTGAAGCAAAATCCGCCGCTGCACGGCTTGAAGCAGTGGAATACACCTGACTTGGCTGCAAGCAATGCTGGTCAGCAGATATTACAAACGCATTCAATGAACTTTATGGTGACTGTATGGAAACCTGTTCCCTGGCGGATGTTCTTGAGGGAACCGGAGAGACGCTTCCCACTCTGGGTGAATACCATATTCTGGCATTGGATAATGCACACCCTGTTGCTGTTTCCACCCTTGGTGACTGTAATCTCCCGGATATTCTTGCGGCAAGGAAACCCAATGGCATGTGCGTTGTGGGCAAAACAGAAACGGAAAATATCGGCATCGAGAAAATCATCCAGAACACCCTTGCCGTACCCTCCATCCGCTATTTGCTGCTGTGCGGTGAAGATTCCCAGGGACATTTCAGCGGACAGACCATGCTTTCACTGTTCGAAAACGGTGTGAATGAGCGGATGCGAGTAATTGGTGCCAAGGGCAAACGGCCGATCCTGGCCAACACCACACCACAGACTGTTGCCGCTTTTACAAATCAGATAGAGATCATTGATATGATCGGCTGTGCGGATGCGGATGAAATTATCCGGAAAATCGAAGAGCTGGCAGCACAGCCTTTCAGCCAGCGCCGGATGACTGCTCAAAGTTCGGCAGATGCTGTTCCCGAAATCAAGGTCATTTCCGCGAAATACAAGGATCCCCAGAAGGTCAAGCTCGATCGGGCCGGATATTTCGTCATCGTTCCCAAGGCGGAATTGGGAATCATCCTGGTGGAGCATTATAATTATGCCAATCAGCTCCTGCGGGTCATTCAGGGTGACAATGCCCGGGATATTTACTGGACCATCATCGAAAACAACTGGGTCGGTGAAATGAGTCATGCTGCCTATCTGGGGAAAGAGCTTGCAGCAGCGCAGCTGTCTATGCAGTTAGGCTTTAAGTACATCCAGGATAAGGCTTAACTGGCGCTTCCGTCCCAAATAAAGCTGTCCATTGTATCAACTTATAGTAGTTTTTCCAATTTTTGTATCCAATAGCGGTAGTGTTGTTGTGGAGGCAGGACTCAAACCTATCTTGGTGAAATAACGAATGCAACGCTCGGCGATTTTGCGTTGCGTTTCCTATTAATTGTGGCGAAGAACGTGGTCTATGCCAAAAAAGAGGCTGCCCTTACGGGCGGCCTCTTTTTTGGTGCGAGAGTGGGACTCGAATGACTAAATCGCAGCATCCCGGCGGGATGGTGCAGCCACCAGTTCAAAAACTGGTGGCCTCAGTACTGTAACGAGTCCCATCTCTCGCACCAATAAAGAACCGTAATTCGGATACGAAAAGTGTCCAAATTACGGTTCTTTTTTGCATTTTTATGGGATTCTTTGCTATCTGCTCGACTATTACAGAAAAGCACAAAAAGCTATCGTGGCATTTATGTATATCGTGGCATTATTGATTTTACCTTAGTTTCGAGATATAATAAATAAAAACACAAGCAATACGTTTTATTTTGGGGGAAATAAAAGAAACCAATGCCTGGTTCCAAGCCCTCGGTGCGCAGGAGCCACCTTTGGGGGGAACCAAGTATGGTTTCATTAGGATATTAACACAATCTGCGCCTGCGGTCAACTATGAAATGAATTCGCTCAGCTAGAAAAGCACATACGCATTTTGATACTTGACGTGAACCCCCTAAATAACAAATGCACCCCCTTTATTGCATAGGGGGTGCATTAACTATTTGGCCGTATGGCACCATTAGTAGATTGTATCCAAATAACAGTCATTTGCCAAAAAAGAGGCTGCCCTTACGGGCGGCCTCTTTTTTGGTACTCGAGGGGACTCGAATGACTAAATCACAGCATCCCGGCGGGATGGTGCAGCCACCAGTTCAAAAACTGGTGGCCTCAGTACTGTAACGAGCCCATCTCCCGCACCGTTAAAGAGGCTGTCCCAACGGGCAGCCTTTTTTATTTGACACCCAAAAGGGGAATATCCGGATTCAGGAAGAAGGAGATATATTACAAATACAAATAAATGACGAGAACGGATAGATAATTCTGATTTGTTTCTGCCCGGGATTTGTGTTATGCTGATTGTGGTTTATTATGAAAAAATACGGAGGAAGCTGACGCAATATGAAGTATTTTATCGGCATTGATATCGGTTCCACCTGTGCAAAAACTATTGTGATGGATGAGAACAAACAGATCGTCCACCGGCTGCTGCAGCCCACCGGATGGAGCAGTGTGGATACCGCCCAGGCGATCTACGCAAAACTGGAAGAGATGGGCATCAATATGAAAGAAGCCAATGTGGTCGCTACCGGCTATGGACGTATTTCCGTTCCTTATGCAGATAAGTGTGTGACAGAAATCACCTGCCACGGCAGAGGCACCTGCTTTGTATACGGTTCTCAGGATCTGACGGTTATTGACATCGGCGGTCAGGACACCAAGCTGATTTCTGTGGAAGCGGGTATGGTGAAAGACTTTATCATGAATGATAAGTGCTCCGCAGGCACCGGCCGGTTCCTGGAGGTCATGGCCAATACTCTGGGTCTGCGTCCTGAAGAGCTGTGCCAGCTGGCTGCCCAGGGCAGCGGTGTCAGCATCAGCTCCATGTGCACGGTTTTCGCGGAATCGGAAGTCATCAGCCTCATCGGCAGAGGTGAGCCCAAGCAGAACATTGCATTTGCCGTGGTGGATTCCATTGTCAAGAAGGTAGCTTCCCAGGCCGGACGTCTGACTCTTGGCAAGACTGTCTGCCTCACCGGTGGCCTGTGTGAATTTGATTACCTGTGTGAAAGCCTGGGTAAGAAGCTGAATGTGACCGTGAATACCAATCCTGACGGACGCTACGCAGGCGCCATCGGTGCGGCGTTGAGTGCTATGAATGTACGTAAATAAATGGAGGAATTAATATGGAATATACACTGCCTGAACAGTTTGAAGAGTTTGCCGATGCCCGAAAGGCCGGTTTCCTGCGGGTCAAGGGTCTGAAGGAACAGGGCGGCAAGGTTGCCGGTGTTTTCTGCACCTTTACACCTACCGAAATTCTGGATGCTGCCGGATTTGTCTCCGTCAGCCTCTGCGGAATGAGCGATGAGACCATTCCCGCCGCGGAATCCCATCTGCCCAAGAATATGTGTCCTCTGATCAAGTCCAGCTATGGCTTTGCCCTGACGGACAAGTGCCCCTATACCTATTTCTCCGACCTGATCGTTGGTGAGACCACCTGCGACGGCAAGAAGAAAATGTATGAGATGCTGAACGACATCAAGCCTACCTACATTCTCCACCTGCCTCAGGGTTATGACAGCGATCCTGTGACGATCTGGACCAATGAGCTGCGCCGGTTCATCAAGTTCCTGGAAGAAAAGTTCAATGTGACCATTACCGATGAAATGCTGCGGGATGCTGCACGGAAGCGCAATATCCAGCGCCAGACCCACCTGAAGCTGATGGAACTGCAGAAGCAGTGTCCTCCTCCTCTGGGCGGTATGCAGATGTATGCCACCATGGAAGGCGTCGGTTTCGTCTTTACCCATGAAGAGCGCGTTGCCAAGCTGAACGCCCTGCGGGAATCCGTGGAAACCAATGCTGATAAGAATCAGTTCGCTGGTGCCAAGCGCATCATGGTCACCGGCTGCCCCATCGGCGGCGTTCTGGGCAAGACCGTCAAGGCCATTGAAGCCAGCGGCGGTGTTGTGGTCTGCTTTGAGAACTGCTCCGGTATCAAGGCTGCCTACCAGATGGTGGATACCGAGGCAGAGGATATCGTCAAGGCCATTGCCGAGCGGTATCTGCAGATCGGCTGCTCTGTCATGACACCCAACAAGGAGCGCATGAAGATGATCCCCAAGCTGGTGGAGGAGTACAAGGTCGACGGTATCGTGGAAGTGGACCTGCAGGCCTGCACCCCCTACTGCACCGAAACCTTCAAGGTCAAGCAGCTGGCGGACAGCCTGAACATTCCCTATCTGGCTGTGGAGACCGACTACTCACAGTCTGACTCCGGTCAGCTTTCCACCCGTATGGAAGCATTCCTGGAAATGCTGTAATTTTTCCAAAACAGCCTGCCGAAAGCGGGCTGTTTTGAATTATGTATGATATTGCTGCAAACATTTGGAATCCATAATATTTTGTAATATCCTTGCGTACAGGATTTCCTTATGATATCATATATCAGAAAAGTTTAAAAATGCGAGGAATTTATTATGAGAATTTTGAGCGTTACCGCTCAGAAGCCTGACAGCACCGGCAGTGGTGTGTTTCTGACCGAACTGGTGAAAGGCTTTGACAAGGCGGGACATCAGCAGGCCATCATCTGCGGCACGGTTCACAGAGATGTGATTCAGTTCCCGGCCAATGTGGCGGTGTTTCCTGTATACTACCAGAGCCATGACGTGCCTTTCCCGGTGTGCGGCATGTCCGACGAGATGCCCTATAAGAGCACCAGATACTGTGACATGAATGAACGGATGACCGATCAGCTGTTCCGCGCCTTCCGTAAGCAGATCATCGAGGCGGTGGAGGTCTTCCGGCCTGATGTGATTCTGTGCCATCATCTGTATTTCCTGGCCGCACTGGTGCGGGAGCTGTATCCCGGCATTCCGGTTTACGGTCAGTGCCATGGCTCTGATCTGCGTCAGTTCCTGAAGAATCCCTGGCAGCATGAGTGGATCCTCAGCCAGATTCCCAAGCTGAACGGCATCATCGCTCTCCACGAGGAACAGAAGAAGCAGATCTGCTTTATTTACGGAATCCCCGAGGAAAAGGTGCATGTGCTGGGCACTGGTTACAACAGCGATGTGTTTTTTGTGGATGAGGCAGTAAAGCAGGCACGGAGAAGCGAAAAGATCCGTCTGATTTTCGCCGGCAAGCTGTCTGAAAAGAAGGGCGTCATGAGCTTTCTGAAAGCCATGCATTATGTCCGCCAGCCTGAACTCTATGAGATTGCATTTGCCGGCGGTTATGGAAATGAAGAAGAATATGCCCGGATTCTCCGTCTGGCGGAGGAAGCACCCTGTGATGTGACGTTCCTGGGCAAGCTGACCCATCCCCAGCTGGCACGGGAGATGAATAACAGCGATGTCTTCGTCCTGCCGTCCTTCTACGAAGGACTGCCGCTGGTGCTGATCGAGGCCATGGCCTGCGGCCTTCAGGCTGTCTGCACCGATCTTCCCGGTATCCGTCCCTGGATGAACCGGGCGGTTCCGGAACACGGTGTCCTGTTTGTAAAGCCTCCGGAGATGGAGAATGCCGATGAGGCAATTCCGGAAAGTCTGCCGGAATTTGAGCGTCGTCTGGCCGCTGCCATTGATACTGTCGGCTTTATGCCTGCACCCAATCTGGAACAGATCTGCCAGGTGTCCTGGGATGCTCTGTGCGGAAAGATCGTATCCATCTGGAATCACTAGGAGGTTGTATTATGGAACTGCTGCTGAATACACAGGAAGAGCGCTGCCGCATGGAGGTCTATAATGAGTACCTGCGGAAAATCCCCCAGCTGCTGACCCAGCTGGAGGCTGTGGAGAAAATGTATGAAAAAGCAGTACTGGAAGAGCAGATGCTGAAGACAAAGGATCCGGAAGATCACAGCGTTCAGCTCTATGCCAGCCGTCTTGCATCCACCCGGGAACAGTGTCTGACCCGGATGGAGGACATCCGCCAGCAGTGCCGTCTGATTTTTGCCCTGAAGGCGCAGATCGAGAATGAAAGTGCCGCCCTGAAAAACCTGATGGGAAAATAATTCTTTATACCGGAACCGGAAGCCTTGGCTTCCGGTTCTTTTGCTGCGGGGTCGGATGATGTAATGCATATCATGTAAATGTCATCATCAGATGAGAATTGACATTATTTGGTATTTTGTACAAAAGAAACGGGGTTTTCAGATAAAATGTTTCGGCCTATTAGAAAAATAATTCGAAAAACCTATTTACGTTTCATGGAAAATAGAGTATAATTCCACTGAGGAAATCAAATAAAACCAACATAAGGAGTGTTTTTGATATGAACCTGTCCCCTCTGCAGATTGCAAGATATCAGTACAATCCCAAGCTGCCCGGCATGCTGAGAAACGGCATTTCCGAGATCTGTGTCCGCAAAGGCGGCGCCACCGAGAGCGTTGCTGACCAGGATAAGATCGCAGCTCTGTTCCCCAACACCTACGGTAAGCCCGAGATCATTTTCGAGAAGGGCCAGAATACTTCCGAAGCCAAGAAGCAGGTTGTCGGCGTCATCCTGTCCGGCGGCCAGGCTCCCGGCGGCCACAACGTCATCTCCGGCCTGTACGATGCTCTGAAGGCTACCAACCCCGAGAATGTCCTGATCGGCTTCAAGGGCGGTCCCAGCGGCCTGCTGGACAACGATTTCATCGTGTTTGATGACGAGTACATCAACCAGTACCGCAACACCGGCGGTTTCGATATCATCGGTTCCGGCCGTACCAAGCTGGAGACCCAGGAACAGTTCGCTGTTGTTGTTGAGAACTGCAAGACCCACGGTGTCAACGCTCTGGTCATCATCGGCGGCGACGACTCCAACACCAACGCTGCTGTTCTGGCTGAGTACTGCGCTGCTAACAACACCGGTATACAGGTCATCGGCTGCCCCAAGACCATCGACGGCGACCTGAAGAACGAGGACATCGAGTACTCCTTCGGCTTCGACACCGCCACCAAGACCTACGCTGAGATCGTGGGCAACATCGAGCGTGACGCTAACTCCGCTAAGAAGTACTGGCACTTCGTGAAGGTCATGGGTCGCTCCGCTTCCCACGTTGCTCTGGA
>JAFZGL010000020.1 GCA_017555395.1 Oscillospiraceae bacterium
TCTTATAACAGTCGGTTGTGTGCTGATGATCACTGTGTATCTGGTGATCTCCGGTATTCCTGCTATCAAGGAAATCGGTTTCATCGATTTTCTGTTCGGCGATACTTGGGCTTCTACCGCAGCAGAACCTCAGTATGGCATTCTGCCCTTTATCCTCACCAGTATTTACGGTACTTCCGGTGCTATTGTCATCGGTGTTCCCATCGGTTTTCTGACGGCAGTATATCTTGCAAAGATGGCCTCGCCCAAAGTCAAAGTTGTTATAGGACAGGCGGTTTCCATGCTGGCGGGTATTCCTTCCGTTGTCTATGGTCTGGTTGGTATGATGGTTCTGGTTCCCGGCATCCGAAAGCTGTTCAATGTCCCGGATGGAGCAAGTCTGCTGGCTTCCATCATCGTGCTGGCCATTATGATCCTGCCCTCTATCATCAAGATGTCTGTCACCGCACTGGAGGCAGTTCCTAAGGAATATGAGGATGCATCCCTGGCTCTGGGTGCCACACCCGAAGAAACCTGGTTTCGGGTATCTGTTCCCGCTGCCAAGAGCGGTATTGCAGCCGCTGTGGTTCTGGGTGTCGGCCGTGCCATCGGTGAAGCCATGGCAGTTATGATGGTGGCCGGCAATGCAGCCAATATGCCGAACTCCCTGTTCCAGTCTGTCCGCTTCCTGACCACCGCTGTGGCTTCGGAAATGTCCTACTCCAGCGGTCTGCAGCGGCAGGCCCTGTTCTCCATCGCACTGGTACTGTTCCTGTTTATTATGATGATCAATGCGGTGCTGAACTACTTCCTGAAGGGAGAAAAGAAATGAGAAGAAGTGTACGAAATAAGAATCTGTTTCTCTGGACTCTTCGGGGCAAGTCTTACTTTATTCTTGCCGGTTCCAGTCTGGCAGTTCTGATCCTTGCAATGGGAGTAATGTAATATGACAGCAAAAAGAAATGTATATGTTTGGGCCGTGCGGCTCATGATGTGGCTGGCTATTGGTCTCACTTCCGCTTTGACCCTGTTTGTGGTCTGCTATGTGCTGGTGCAGGGAATTCCGCACCTGAGCTGGCAGTTCCTCAGTACCAAGCCCAGTTACTTAAGTGGCAATATCGGCATCCTGCCGGATATTCTGAACACGGTGTACATCGTCATCGCAACGCTGCTGATCGTCCTGCCTCTGGGTGTGGGCGCGGCGGTTTATCTGACAGAATATGCCACCAATCAGAAGCTGGTAGGTATTATCGAGTATGCTGCTGAAGCTCTCTCCGGCATTCCTTCCATCATCTACGGCCTGGTGGGTATGTTGATGTTTTCCAATAATTTTGGCACTTGTCTGATGGCTGGCGCACTGACCCTGGCGATCATGAATTTGCCCACCATCATGCGAAACACCCAGGAAAGTCTGAAAACCGTTCCCCAGAGCTACCGGGAAGGTGCCTTCGGTCTGGGTGCAGGCAAGTGGAGAGTGATCCGTACTGTGGTGCTGCCCAACTGTATCGATGGCGTCATCACCGGCTGCATCCTGTCCGTGGGCAGAATTCTGGGTGAGTCCGCCGCACTGCTGTTCACCGCCGGTTTTGCTCATAGCCTCAATGGTTTTGTAGAGGGCTTGAACAGTGCTGGTGCAACTCTCACTGTAGCTCTATATGTCTATGCCAAGGAGCAGGGCGAATTTGGTGTAGCCTTTGCTATTGCTGCCATTCTGATGGTGCTGGTCTTCTACATCAATCTGGCGGCCACCGCTGTCACTAAATATTTCGAGAAAAAGAACGCTGTGTAAAGGAGCGAACTATGAATAAACCCATTATTACTGTCCGGGATATGAACCTCTGGTACGGTCAGACCCAGGCACTGAAGAATATTAACATCGATATCCCCGAAAAGTCCATCACTGCCCTCATTGGCCCCTCTGGCTGCGGTAAATCCACCTTCCTGAAATCCCTGAACCGGATGCAGGATCTGGTGCCCAGTGTGAAGATCACCGGCGATATCTGCTACCAGGGCCAGGATATCTTTGAAGCAGAGGTCAATAACCTCCGCAAGGAGATCGGCATGGTCTTCCAGAAACCCAACCCTTTCCCCATGAGCATTTATGATAATATTGCCTATGGTCCCCGCACCCATGGCACCAAGAACAAGGCCCAGCTGGATGAGATCGTGGAAAAGGCGCTCCGTGGTGCTGCCATCTGGGACGAAGTCAAGGACCGTCTGAAGAAAAACGCTTTGGGATTATCCGGCGGTCAGCAGCAGAGAGTCTGTATTGCCCGAGCCCTGGCAGTAGAACCCAAGGTTCTGCTGATGGACGAGCCTACCTCCGCTCTGGACCCCATCTCCACTTCCCGCATCGAAGACCTGGCCATGGAACTGAAGGAGAAGTATACCATCGTCATCGTCACTCACAATATGCAGCAGGCAGTCCGTATCTCTGACCAGACCGCCTTCTTCCTGCTGGGTGATCTGGTGGAGTACGGAAACACCGAGGAACTGTTCTCTCAACCCAAGGACAAGAGAACCGAAGACTACATCACCGGCCGATTCGGCTAATGGAGGTAAGAATATGAGAGACTTTTTTCAGGAACAGTTAAATCAGCTGAACCAGGAACTGATCCGGATGGGTGCTGCCTGCGAGGAAATTATTGAGCTGGCATCCCGGTCGCTGACAGATTATAGTGTAGATCTGGCGAAAAGCGTCAGTACGGTTGGCGCACAGATCGACGAGAGCGAGCGTACCATTGAAACGATCTGCATGAAGCTTCTTCTCCGGCAGCAGCCGGTTGCCCGGGATCTGCGGGTCATTTCCGCAGCTATGAAGATGATCACGGACATGGAGCGTATCGGTGACCAGGCAGAGGATATCGTAGAGATTGTTCCCCATTTGACCGCATATCCTGATGCGAAATTTCCTAAGATCCGTGAAATGGAAAAAGCTGCCCAATCTATGGTGACAGAAGCGGTGGATGCTTATGTGAAGCAGGATCTGGAAATGGCACGGAAAGTCATGATCCACGATGATGTGGTGGATACCTATTTTACCAAGGTGAAAACCGCATTGATCGATGTGATTGCCTCCCATCCTTCCGAGGGTGAGTATGCCCTGGATCTGCTGATGATTGCCAAGTATTTTGAGCGCATCGGTGACCACTGCACCAATATTGCTGAGTGGGTAGAGTTCTCCGTTACCGGAGTTCACAAGGATTGCCAATGATCTGGTGCGTAGAAGACGATCCCAGCATCCGGGACATCCAGGTATATGCACTGACTGCCACAGGGTTTGATGCAAAAGGCTTCGAAGACGGTAATTCCTTCTGGAACGCACTGCAATCAGAACAACCGGAACTTGTGGTCCTGGATGTGATGCTTCCCGGCAAAGATGGTGTGACATTGCTGAAAATGATGAAAAGCAGCAAGGAATTCCGGGATATCCCTGTTATCATGGAAACCGCCAAAGGCGCAGAATACGATAAGATCCAGAGCCTGGATCTGGGTGCGGACGATTATCTGGTGAAGCCCTTTGGTATTATGGAAATGGTCAGCCGGGTAAAGGCGGTCCTGCGCCGGTACCATCGATCCCAGGATCCGGGAGTGCTAAAGCTGGGCGGCCTGGTTCTAAAACCCAAGGAACGCACAGTCAGCATAGATGGCGAACGGGTGATCCTGACGTATAAAGAATATGAGCTTCTGCATCTGTTTCTCACCCATCCCGGCATCGCCTTTACCAGGGAACAACTGCTGTCGATCGTGTGGAACATCGAATATCAGGCTGAGACCCGGACAGTGGATATGCATATCCGCACCCTGCGGCAAAAACTGGACAGTTATGGGCATATCGTTGAAACTGTCCGTAATGTGGGCTATCGGCTGGAGAAACAGAGTGATGTGTAAAAGTATAATTTGTCCTTTCTGTCCCTATTGTCCCGGGGTTAGAATATGAAAATAGATGGTGCATTGAAAAATAAGCTGTGCATTGTATCAACTTGTGGTAGTTTTGCCAGAAACAGAACCTGATTTGATACAAAGTCAAATCAGGTTCTTCTTTTGTTTTGATTTATCCGGTTTTATTATTCCTGACGGCAACGGCCGCTTTCTATATCAGCAGCAAAAGTAAGAGGCATCCATTCAGGATGCCTCTGATTTTTTTATCGGATATCTTTGTAGCGCCTTGCGATTTCTTCAATGTCCATACCCTTGCGGTAAAGGCACCGCAGCCGGAACATCTGCCACATGGTGAGCGGCGGGAACCGGGTTTCATACCGGCGCCCGGAGGTGATGATGGTGCCGGGCAGCTGGCAAATGGGCAGCTGTGCTTTCTGCATCCGCAGGGAGAATTCGTAATCTTCCATGATAGGCAGGTTTGGGAATCCGCCCATGGCATCAAATACATCTTTTTTTACCCAGATGCCCTGATCGCCAAAGGCAATGCCTTTTTTTGCGCGTCGGTTGGAAAAATAGGTATTGCATCCCATAAACGGCCCGTCATAGTCAAAACCGATATGGAAACAACCCCACGAAGCACCGTTTTCCACGGCAGCACCGATCTGGGCATGGGCATCTTTGGGAAGCACACTGTCACAGTGGATAAACCAAAGCACGTCGGAGGATGCGTTGGCTGCGCCGTGGTTCATCTGATTGGCCCGGCCCTTCGGGCTTTTCAGACAGCGGTACCGGGTGCCGATTTTCTCCAGGGTGTCATCTCTGCTGCCTCCGTCGGCAAAGAGGATCTCCCAGTCTCCGGGCAGAGTGTCCAGCTGATCCATCATAGTGTCGATGGTTTTGCTTTCGTTATAGATGGGGATGATCATGGTGATTTTCATGCCAGAAAATCCTTTCGCACATAATTGTCCAGAAGATTGCGCAGGAAAGCAGGTTCCAAATAGGCCTGCAGTTTCCGGAAGGTATCCTCATTGCGCAGCTCCCGGCCGGGCTGACAGTATTCCCGGTAGGCCATGGCACACCAGGTGACACCGCGCAGACAGGTAACAGTGAAATAGAGGGGCAGCCGGGAGGCCAGAGTGGAAGTGTCCATCCGGCCGGCAACGGCATGGATATAGTTTTTGGTGAAGGTTTTCACATCTTCCGGGGTCAGGATCACATCCGTCTTCCAGAAGGTGGTGGTAGGAGCTAGGAAATGACCCAGATCCTGGGCAGGCTCAGAAAGCAGAGGCTTTTCCCAGTCCACCAGATGGCTGACACCGGAGCGGTCAATGAGGAAGTTGCCGGAATTCAGCTCGGTATTGACAATGCACACCGGCCCGCTGGAAGGTTCGGTCAAAGGCAACTTGCCGATTTCCGCAACCAGCGCCTGCAGCAGACCGGTGACTTCCTGATCTGCCTGATCCCAGTCGTAGTAGTGCTGTACCATTTCCAGACATTCTTCGTAGATTGCAAGGGCAGGTGCCTGGGGACGAATCAGCGGACAGTCCTGCGGAACAGGAACACTGTGGATATCCGCCAGGATCCCGGCGGCAATATCCATGTCCCTGGTGTAGTCCAGGGCCACACCGGGCAGCCACTCCATTACAAGCAGACCCAGTTCCCGGCAGCAGAACAGGGGGGTGGGTGTCCGGCCACTGGAGGCGAGAGCCTGAAGGGCGGAGAACTCGTAGCCAATCTGGTCAGCAAGGTGCATCTGGCTGCCGGTGTTGATCCGCAGTACCAGCTTCTTATTCGTAACAGGATGGTTGAAAACGTAATTTAAATTGTATTCTCCCTGTCCCAGCGTGCTGAAGGAAAGGACAGTGCCTTCCGGCAGTCCCAGCGGGGTCAGGAAATCCGTACTCTGCAGATAGGATTTCAGAGGTTCCTGATGGATCATCCGATTCCCTCCTGTTTCAGAAATTTTTCGGTGTGACTACCGGGACGGACCGTTTTGGTCAGATCCCAGAGGTCTCCCGGGGTGTCCACATCGTCGCAGGTCAGGGCAAGACCCACGGACAGACCGGCATCTTCCGCTGCTGTCACGGTGCTTTCAAAGACAGAAGCGCCGCCATAGCCTTCGACCCGGAAGACTTCCCGGCAGGGCTTCTTCATACCGATCAAATAATAGCCGCCGTCGGAGGTGGGGCCGATGGCAATATCCTTCTCTTCCAGCACCGCGAAGCCGCTCTCCAGGTGGGCGGCGGTCATCATGGGAAGATCCGTTCCGGTGAGTACTGCGGATTCATATCCCAGCTCCAGAATTTTTCGGATGACACGGTACATCCGCTCTCCCAGATCATTGCCCTTCTGCGGATAGAAGCCGGCATGGGGAAAGACGGTTTTCAGGGATTCCCAGTCCGCGTCCGGCGTGTATGCCACAAAGAGATGGGCATCCACTTCCCTGTAAGTGTCAGCCAGATCTTTCAGAAAGGCCCAGTGAAGATCCGCACACTGCTGGGGCTTCAGAACCGGCAGCAGCCGGGTTTTGGTGGCACCGGGTTTGGGTACCCGGGTAAAGCAAATAACAGCACGCTTCATTTCTTTTCTCCCATCCGGAAATCCAGCCAGCCGTTGTACATCTCTTCCCGGTAGCTTGCGAGGCCTTTCACCCGGGGCAGATTCAGCACCACCGTATCAGTGGCGGGATCCGTAGGAGCCAGCCAGCCGCTGTACATGCCATTCTCTGTAATAAAACAGTGGGTGGGATAATCGGTGAACAGCTCCGGATGGAGCAGATATACCGTTGCAACCACATCCCAGCAGTAGGAGGCGGCATCGCCGTCCCGGACAGCTTTGTCATCAAAGCGATAACCACACTTTTCGGCAATATACCGGCCGGAGGGGCTTCCGGAGCACATTTTTTCAATGAACTCCTCTTTGGGCAGATAGGAAGGCTCCAGGGTGTTGTTGCCGGTGAGGATGGAGATATTCTTGCCGTGATTCAGCACACAGGCAGCCGCTGCGGGATTGACGGAAAAATTCAGTTCTTCCAGATGCCGGGTGTGATAGAACACCGGAGCAGTGTAGCCGCCCATCAGGACGATTTCCTTCACCTTATCAAATAGCGTATTGTCCAGCAGCCAGGCACCGTAGAGATTGGTCAGGGAACCGATGGCCACCAGGGTGATTTCGCCGGGACGGGCATTGACCGTGTCAGCAATGAAACGGGCAGCCTCGCTTCTGGGATCTTCCTCACGGTCGGCACCGGGCAGCAGGGGAATGTCAGTCCTGCCGATTTCTTCCAGCAGAACCCTGGTGGAGGCATATACTTCCTTTGCGGTTCCATTGGCAAAGGTGCAGGTGATGCCGAGCACTTCTGCCTCTCTGGGGCGGCCCAGCAGATACAGCAGCGCAAGCGCATCGTCCATGGGTTTTCCCGGCAGGCCAACGGTGCTGTCACAGTCAAAAATAATATATTTCATAAGCAACTTCCTTTTTTTATTTGCTTTCATCATACCGCATCCGGGGAAACAGAGCAAGAACTCGTAATATAAATATATGAATTTCAAATAAATGGATCGATATTATCAGTTTCTCCAATTTGATGTTTTTTGGTATCTATTTTATAATAATAAATCATCATGATTCCGGCATATTTTGAATGAATGATACCCTTCCTGTCTGAATGTGGTATCATTTTTTATTACAGAAAGTGAGTTGCTGTATGGCCAGTGCGCTGATTTTATTTGCGGTTATTCCGCCGACTGAAAAAAGTAAAACCAGATTGATGCCGTTTCTCAGTGCGGAGGAATGCAGATCTCTTTATAACTGCTTTGTCAGAGATGTCTGTCAAAAAGCCCGGTCGATCGGCGGGGATGTATATGTATTCTTTTCCCCCAGAGACAAACGGGCTGAATTCAAAGAGCTTTTGGGTGACGATGTGATTTTATTGCCCCAGCATGGGGATGATCTGGGTGAGAAGATGAAAAATGCCATTGGCGCGGTGCATCGCATGGGCTATGACAAAGTGGTGCTGATGGGTACGGATATTCCCCATATCCACACAGAAACCATCCGGAACGCCTTTGACAATCTGGATCAGAAGGACATTGTCATTCATCCGGCGCTGGACGGCGGCTACTATCTCATTGGCATGAAGCAGGAGCATGATTCCATCTGGAACATCAAACGCTACGGAACCAATACGGTTATGTATGATACACTGCAGCATATCAAGGCGGAAAATCTCTCGATATCTGTGGGACAGATGTACTATGACATCGACGGCAAAGAAGATCTGAAACAGCTTTGGAATGATATCAGACGAGGCGCTGTATGCAACTGTCCGGAAACCATGGCATTTCTGGAAACCCTTCAGCATAAGCTGGAAAGTCAAAGTAAGGAGAAGAGAAAATGACGATCAAGGACCTGAAAGACTACCAGATCATCTGCAGTAAGGGAAGTTTGAGCAAGGCGGCAAAAACGCTGTTTATTACACCGCAGGGTCTGAGCCGTGTGCTGAAGAATCTGGAAGCGGAACTGGAATGCACGCTGGTCAACCGGGTGGCTTCCGGTCTGGAACTGACGGAAAGCGGTCTGTGTCTGCTGGAATATGCATGCAAGACAACGGCAGAATACGACAGGATGAAAGAGAGGATCGAGAGCATCCAGGAAAGTGTTCATGGCAGTGTGGATCTTCTGATGGCTTATGATGTGATCCGTCTGCTGGATCCTGATTGTTTCGGAGAGTTCCAGCGGATGTATCCCAAGATCTCCTTTTCCTGCCGGGAATACCCGGACCGGATGACAGAGCAGCTGCTGGCGGACGGACAGGGCAATGCCGCCCTCAGCATCGGCCCGTTTGCTGCGGATCTGTTTCATATCCAGCCGCTGATGCACTGTCATCTCAGCCTGATTGTATATGAAGGCCATCCCCTCTGCGAAAAAGAGACGGTGACCATTGAAGACCTGATGGATGAGCCGCTGCACCTGGAAAACAGCAGCTTTAAAATCAACGAATTTGTGCAGCGCAAGTGCTGGCTCAGAGGATTTGAGCCCAATATTGCCTTTGAGGCCAGCAGTTTTGACATCTGCTATAAGATGTGCCGCATGAAAAAAGGAATTGCTGTTGTTCCTGACTTTGTTCATGTGGATATGAAAACCGACGGCCTGGTGCGGATTCCGTTTGCGGATACGGATATGGCTCTGGAAATTGCATTCCTGATTCCCAAAAACAGGGCGCCGGAGCACGCCGTGGATAAGTTCTGCACCTACTTAAAGAATAAACTGGGTTAGGCCGTCTGTAAATCCGATTTCTGTTGATGGGGTGCAACAAGCTGTTGATTGCCTTCTGCTCTGTCAGGATGTATCGTAGAAGATGATATTCGGCGGTAAAACGGAATCCGAATGATTTAAATGACAGAAAGAGGTACAAACGAGTATGAAACGTATTTTGGCTTTTCTGCTGGCTGCTGTGATGGTCTTTGGCCTGACCGCCTGCGGCGCAAAAGAAAAAGAGATTGACCTGAACGCAGCATCCTGGGATCAGATCCTGGAAGCAGCCAAGGGCACCACTGTCACCTTCTACGGCTGGGGCGGCGATGAGAACCGCAACAACTGGCTGAATACCACTGTGGCTGACTACGTCAAGGAAAACTATGACATCACCCTGGAAGTGGTGGGCATGAACATCGATGAGATCCTGGCGAAGCTCTCCGGCGAAAAGCAGGCTGGTTCCAAGAAGGGCAGCATCGACATGATCTGGATCAACGGTGAGAATTTCTACTCCGCCAAGGACAACGGTCTGCTGTGGGGCCCCTTCACCGGCAAGCTGCCCAATATGGAAGCTTACATCGATCTGGAGGATCCTGAGACCCTGAATGACTTCTGCATGCCCATTGATGGCTACGAAGCACCCTACGCCAAAGCACAGCTGGTCATGTATGCCGACACCGCTGTGACCCCCGACCTGCCTGCCTCTGCCGAAGAACTGATGGAGTTTGCCAAGGCCAACCCCGGCAAGGTCACCTATCCCGCTCTGCCTGACTTTACCGGCAGTGCATTCGTCCGCAACATCATCTATGAGATCTGCGGCTGGGAACAGTTCCAGACCATGGAAGCAGACTATGAGACCGTCAAAGCTGCTGTTGCCCCCGCAATGGAATATCTGAGAGAGCTGAATCCTTACCTGTGGAACGAAGGCAAGACCTTCCCCGATTCCTCCACCACCGTGGATGCCATGTTTGCTGACGGCGAAGTGGTGATGAATGTCAGCTACAGCCCCTTCACCGTGGCCACCGGTATTGCCAGCGGCACTTATACCGAGACCACCCAGACCTTCGTCTTTGACAAGGGCAACATCGGCAACACCAACTATATGGCCATCGGCTTCAATTCCCCCAACAAGGCCGGCGCCATGGTGGTCATCAATGCCATTATTTCCGGCGACATCCAGCTGACCCAGTATGCACAGCTGCGGGAACTGCCTGTTGTGGCCACCGAAAAGCTGTCTGCCGATGAGAAGGCTGCCTTTGATGCTGTGGATCTGGGCAAGGGCATCCTGAGCCAGGCGGAGCTGCTGTCTCACCGTCTGCCCGAAATGCCTGCAAAGCTGGTTCCCATCATCGAGGAGATCTGGCTGAGCGAGGTCGTGGGTAAATAGTCACGAAACTTTTAAGCGGTACGGCGATGCCGTACCGCTTTTTATTTGGGAGGTTCCCATGAAGAA
>JAFZGL010000002.1 GCA_017555395.1 Oscillospiraceae bacterium
AATACATAGATTATTACAATAACAGGCGTATCAAGGCAAGATTAAAGGGCTTGCCGCCTGCTTTGCACAGACAGCAAGCCCTCTTGGCTGCTTAAACAATTTGAGTTAGAAATATTTGTCTAACTTTTTGGGGTCACTTCAAACCGGTGGCTTTTTTCATTATTTTTCTTTCTTCTGCCGCTTCATTTTATCCAGCGTTCTCTGGAGGGCGATCGCTGCCCGGTTTTCCTTCCGTTCCCTGTTCTGCTGGAACTGGGATTTGATGATAACCGGCTGATCCTGAAGCTTTTCAAGGGGGATATTCCGCTCCGCCAGACGCTTGTCCGTGATTTCTCTTGCCAGTGCATAACCCACGGAAGCCAGAGGGATCATCAGGAACATACCGCCCACACCCATCAGCTCACCGCCGACGGTCACAGCGACCAGAACCCACATACCGGGAAGGCCAATGGAAGTACCCACCACTCTGGGGTAGATCAAGTTGCCCTCGATCTGCTGCAGCACCAGGAACATGGCAATGAAGCTCAGTGCCTGGATGGGGTCATTCACCAGAATGAAGAATGCACCCACGATACAGCCCACAAAAGCGCCCACCACAGGAATCAGCGCCGTTACCGCAATGACCACACTGACCAAAGGGATGTAGGGCAGTTTCATGATGGCCATAACCACCGCAAACAGGCAGCCCAGAATCACCGCCTCCAGACACTGTCCGGAAATAAAATTGGAGAAGGTCACATTGGTCAGCCGGAAGACCCGAATCACTTCATCTGCCCAGTGTTCCGGCAGGAAGGAATACAGGATCCGTCTTCCCTGGCGGTCCAGAATCTCTTTTCGGGAAAGGCAATACAGTGCAAATACAATGCTGATCACCGCATTGACGATAATACCGGTAAGGTTGCCGATGACATTCACCGCGCCGCCCATGACGGAGGAGATTCCCTCGCTTGCCATGGTCAGCATCTGCTTCAGGAACGAAGACCACTCAATGCTCTCCAGATGGAGGCTTTCCAGAACAAATGCCTTGACTTCCGGGTTTTCATCCATGAACACCACGATATCCGCCGCAGTTTTTTCCACAAAGGCCGGGATCTGCTGAGTCAGGGAATTCACGGTAAGACGGATCTGAGGAACCAGAAGCTCCACCACAAAAGTAATGATCAGCGCCAGCATGGCAAGTGTCAGCAGAATGGACAGCACCCGGCGCAGCCCAGGCTGGCGGATCCCCTCCAGCTGATTTTCAATGGCACGCATGGGAACATTGAAGATGAACGCAATGGCCGCACCCGTCACAAAGGGCGCGATCAACTCCCAGATACCGGTAAACAGCGCAGATGCCCGTGCCGTATCCAGCACCAGCCAGGCAAACAGAATACATCCCGCACCCAGCAGGAAGAGTCTGCGCATGAGTTTTTTATCGATATGCATTTCCGCATACCTCCTTTTCCGCTATATTATAGCGCAAAAGCCGCCAAAAGCCAGTGAACAACCTGTAAATTCTTACTTGCACAGACGGCGCAGTTCGCTGATCAGAGTCCGGACATTCTCCTCCGGGGTGGCCCAGCTGGTGCAGAAACGGATGCAGCGATGGCCGTCATCCACACGCTCCATCTCCGTAAAGCAGATGGTCTTTGCCAGTTCCTCCAGAACACTGTCAGGCAGGATGGGGAAAATCTGATTGGTGGTATTTCCAACCAGGCAGGGGATGTTCAGTTCGGCCAGGCAGACACGGATCTTGTCTGCCATGCTGTCAGCGTGGGCGGAGATCTTAAAGTACAGATCATCCTCCATCAGTGCATCAAACTGAACGCCCAGGAGTCTGCCCTTGGCCAGCATGCCGCCGTGCTGCTTGATGATGTAGCGGAAGTCCTCCTTCAGGGCAGGATTTGCAATCACCGCTGCCTCACCGAAGAGAGCGCCCACCTTGGTGCCGCCGATGTAGAACACATCGCACAGCCGGGCGATATCCGCCATGGTCACATCGGTGCCGCTGGCCATCAGGCCGTAACCCAGACGGGCTCCGTCCATGAACAGATACAGACCCAGCTCCCTGCAGACAGCACTCAGGGCTTCCAGTTCGGACAGAGTGTACAGGGTACCCAGCTCTGTGGGATGGGAGATGTAAACCAGCTTGGGCTGAACGATATGTTCAAAGGCACCGTCGGCACGGTGCAACAGCACAGCCTTCTTCACCTGGTCGGCATTGATCTTGCCGTCCACAGAGGGCATAGGCAGGACCTTATGTCCGGTGGCTTCCACGGCGCCGGTCTCATGAACATTGATATGACCGCTGTCTGCGCACAGGGCACCCTGATGGGGACGCAGTGCGGCATCGATCACAGTCAGGTTGGTCTGGGTGCCGCCCACCAGGAAGTGGACAGCCACATCCTCCCGGCCGCAGAGCTTGCGAATCTTAGCGGCAGCAGCGGCACAGTACTTGTCTTCGCTGTATCCGGGGGTCTGCTCGTTGTTGGTGCGGATCAGAGCCTGCAGCACTTTTTCGTGGCAGCCTTCGGCGTAATCGTTGTTAAAATAAATCATGATATTCTCTCCTGAAATTAATTGAATGAACCCATTTTAGACCCTGAACCCGCCACTGTCAAGAGGTCATATTCTCATTTCCCGGGGCATAGGTTTTTCTGTCAGCACACAGCATCGGAGGGATGCCTATGACAGAACCTTTGGAAGACCGGGCTTGTAAAATGGCTGTGTACATGATTGAAACCGGTGCCACCGTCCGCTCTGCCGCCCGTCACTTCGGGATCTCCAAATCCACTGTGCACAAGGATCTTTCCCAGCGCCTGCGGCAGTACAATCCTGTGCTGTACCGGCAGGTACGGCAGGTTCTTGATTTGAACAAGCAGGAGCGGCATATCCGGGGCGGGATGGCCACCAAGCGAAAATACGAAAAGAAGGACTGAAAAAAGGCCGGAATATTCCGGCCTTTTTAAAGATCGTCCGCATCCTGAACAGGTCGGTCCCCGGGATCGACAGGGCGGCCTGTATAACTCCCGTTGGGATCGGTCACAATGATCTCTTGCTTTTCTTTTTTCACGGCGCTCACCTCCTAACTCAGTGTTTCGCAGATCTGAGAAAAGATGATTGCCTTTTTGAAGCAGAAATGGTAATATGACCACAATATACGCAGGAGATTGCCACGTCACATGACGTTGTCATGCTCCTCGCAATGACAGGATCATCGGAGGAATATCCTATGTTCGACATCACCCTGATCACTATGGGCAAGCTGAAGGAGAAATTCTATATTTCCGCCGCGGAGGAATACAAAAAACGGCTGGGAGGCTACTGCAGGTTCACCCTGCTGGAACTGCCGGAAGTACGGCTTCCGGAGGATCCCTCTCCTGCTGAAATTTCCGCCGGTCTCGAAAAAGAAGCTGACCTAATTTTCTCCAAGATTCCCAAGGGTGCCTGGTTCTGTGTCTTCACTCCGGAGGGAAAGGAACTCTCCAGTGAAGCCTTTGCAACCAAGCTGGCAGAAGTAAAAATGAGCGGCAAATCCTCCGCCTGTTTTCTCATTGGCTCCTCCTTCGGCATGGCGCCCAGAGTAAAACAGAAGGCAGATTTCAAGCTTTCCATGGGTCCCATGACCTTCCCCCATCATCTGGCACGGATCATGGTGCTGGAGCAGCTGTACCGGGCGGAAGCTATCCAGGCCGGCAGCAAATACCACAAATAAAATACACCGCCGGAAAAACCGGCGGTGTTTTCATTATACCGTAAAAGCAGCGATGACACAGAAAATCAGCAGGCTGACTGCCGTCAGGACCGAGCAGACACCGGATGCAACGGTGTAGTCATCCTGATCCCGTCCCAGGCCGGGTGCCAGGTAGCTGGTGGGAAGGGTGCAGTACATCAGCATGGTGATCCGGCTCAGATTGTCCACATTGGGCACCAGGCAAAGAATCAGCTGAATCAGCACACCGAAGGCAGCGCAGATGCCAAACCGCAGCGCTGCGATTTTAAAGACAGGACCGCGGTTGCCCTTCTCCAGAGAGAAGTTATAACCCACACTGAAGATCATCAGCACACTGATGGGCTGGGTCAGGAAAGAGGCACTCTCCGTCAGGAT
>JAFZGL010000154.1 GCA_017555395.1 Oscillospiraceae bacterium
TCCTTGTTCCGGTAGTAGCCCAGGAACACGCCGCAGGTGGGGTTGGGATCGGTGCGGATGACGATCTCGCCGTTGACACCGTCGGCCACAGGATTACCCTCGGTATCCACCAGATCGATGCCGTAGCCGGGAACTGGCTTGCCCATGGCGCCGGGTTTCAGTTCGGTGCCGGCCAGGTTGGCGATGCCCAGGGTCATTTCAGTCTGGCCGAAGCCTTCGGCGATCCGCAGGCCGGTGGCCTCCTCAAACTTGTAGAAGACCTCGGGATTCAGCGCCTCACCGGCGGTGGTGGCATGATGGATGGAGGAAAGGTCAAACCGGCTCAGATCCTGCTTGATCAGCATCCGGTACATGGTGGGAGGCGCGCAGAAGGTAGTGATATTGTATTTTGCGAACATGGGCAGGATCTTCTCCGCGTCGAAGCGGTCGAAGTCATAGACGAAGACAGCGCCCTCACAGAGCCACTGGCCGTAGAGCTTTCCCCACAGAGCCTTGCCCCAGCCGGTTTCGGAAATGGTGAAGTGGAGGCCGTCCCGCTCGCACAGGTGCCAGTACTTGGCAGTGACGTAATGGCCCAGGGCGTACTTGTAGGAGTGCATGGCCATCTTGGGATAGCCGGTGGTGCCGGAGGTGAACAGCATCAGCATGGGATCGGAACCGCAGGGCGCATCGTTCATGCGGACATAGCGGCGGCTGAACAGGCAGTACTCCTTGTCGAAGTCATGCCAGCCTTCCCGGTTGCCGCCCACCAGGATCTTGGTGAGCTCGGTGCCGGTCTTGCCCTGTGCCAGTTCGATCTGGCGGGCAGTATCGCCGTCAGCGGTACAGACCACGGCACTGACACCGGCGGCGTCAAAGCGGTAGACAAAGTCCTTTTCCGTCAGCTGATTGGTGGCGGGGATAGCAATGGCGCCCAGCTTGTGCAGACCCAGAATGGCGAACCAGAACTGGTAGTGGCGCTTCAGCACCAGCATGACCCGGTCGCCCCGGTGGATGCCCAGGGACATGAAGTAGTTGGCGGCCTGGCTGGATGCGTCCTTGATATCCTTGAAGGTGAACCGGCGCTCGGTCATATCGTTGGCGATGTGGACCATGGCCAGTTTGTCGGGACTGCGGCGGGCAATGGCGTCCACCGTGTCAAAGGCGAAGTTGTATTCCTCGGTGCCTTCGAAGGTAGTGCCCAGCAGAGCGCCCTTGTCGTCTTCCTGGGCGTGGATAAACTTCTGGCACAGCAGGGTCTGATCCGGATTCTCTTCCCGGGTCTTGCCGATATAGAGTCTCTGGTCGGTGGTATCGGAGACCATGATCATGGACAGGAACACACAGTCCTTACCGTCAATGGCGATCATGCCGTGGGGGGTGGAGGACTTGTAGAAAATGCTGTCGCCTTCTCTCAGGATCTCCTCACGGTCACCCACCTTGATCCGCATGGCACCCTTGATCACAAGGTCAAATTCCTGACCGGCGTGGGTGGTGGTGTGGATGGGCTGATTCTGCAGCTTTTCGTCATATTCGTAGGTAACCCAGTAAGGGGTAGCCAGCTTCTTGCGGAACATGGGGGCCATGTCCTGGATGGTGATGCCATCCTCGGAGGCGGTGACCAGACCCTTGCCCTTCCGGGTCACGGTATAGCCGGACAGTCTTGCGCTGTGGCCTTCCAGCAGAACGGTGATTTCAACGCCGAACGCCTTGGCAGCCTTGTGAATAAAGGTAAAAGGCAGGTCTTCCGTGCCGGATTCGTACAGTTTGTACATATCCTCGGACACTTCCGTCAGTTCTGCCATTTTCTGCATGCTGTAACCCAGAATTTCACGCATATCCCGGATACGCATAGCGATATCCATCAGCTGGTTATTAGGGTTCTGGTTACTCATAATCTCATATCCTTTCAGAGAAATAAAAAATCGCCTCAAGAAAAATTCTTGAGACGAGTAAGAAGCATACCCGCGGTACCACTCAAATTACGGCAGATTCTGCCGTCCCTTCAGGCTCTGACAAGCCCTATCCCTGTAACGGGGGCACCCGGGAAAACCTCAAGAAATCTTCGGCTTTCCGGCTCGGAAGTGATGGGTCTTAAGGATGCATCCTGCTGCCTTTCACCTGCCGGCAGCTCTCTGGAAGGATACGGTTCCGGACCGTCTTCGTCACAGCCTTTTTCGTATTGTCGATACTCTATCATGTCCACGGCGAAAAGTCAAATGTTTTTCTTGGGCAGAGACAAAATATCCTTTCGGTACAAAAATCAACGGAATATCCTATATAAAAATATAGAAAGTGCCTGTTGACAAAACGGGTGGTTTATGATTTAATGACATTCGTATATATCACAAAGACATTGACGGAAAATTTGTCTGTTTCGGATGCTCCAGAGAGCCGGCGGCTGGTGTGAGCCGGTGCGGAAAAGACAGGCAGTCTGCTTCCCGAGTCGGTTCTGTAAACAGAGCGTGTCTCTCAGTAATGGAACCCGGTTGCCCCCGTTACAGGGATAGGACTTGTCGGAGTCTGAAGGGATCTCCCCATGGGAGATAATCAGGGTGGTACCGCGAATGATGTAAATTCGTCCCTGAGGCTAAGATAGCCTCGGGGATTTCTTTTTTGCCCCGGGCAAATGAAAAAGGAGTAACACAGTATGCACGAAATTCGAATCAGTGATGTGACCATGAAACAGACAGGCCCCGATATCTCCCTGTCTTTCAAAGAAAAAATCGAACTGAGCAAGCTGCTGGACAAGCTGGGCGTGTCCGTCATCGAGCTGGAGCCCATCCAGCATTCCAAGATCGATTCTCTGCGGGTCAAGTCCGTGGCCGCGGTCGTCAATAACAGCATCGTGGCCGTACCCGTGGCGCTGAACGCAGAGTCCGTTCAGCAGACCTGGAACGCCCTGAAGGAAGCAAAGAAGGCAAGACTGCAGGTCTGCGCTCCTGTCAGCCCCGTGCAGATGGAATATCTGTTCCACAAGAAGCCCGACGGCATGCTCACATCCATCTGCGATACCATCAAAGAGTGCCGCAAGGTCTGCTCCGACGTGGAGTTCGTCGCCGATGACGCCACCCGCAGCGACGTCACCTTCCTGTATCAGGCTCTTTCCGCAGCCATTGAAGCCGGCGCAAAGACTGTGACCATCTGCGACACCGCCGGCACCATGCTGCCCAATGAATTCACCGCCTTTATCCGGGAGCTGTACGCCAATGTGCCCAAACTTCCCGATGTAATCTTAGGCATTTCCTGCTGCGACAACCTGTCCATGGCCGATGCCTGCGCCATCGCCGGTGTCCGCTACGGCGCCCGGGAAATCAAAGCCGCTTCCTACCGTCTGAACGTGGTATCTCTTCCCAATGTGGCAAAGGCCCTGTCTGCCAAGGGCGATGTCTACGGCGTTTCCTGCAAGGTACATACCACCGTTATGAAGCGGATCACCGGTCAGATCGCCTGGATGTGCCAGACCGGCCGCAGCAAGAACTCCCCCTTTGACAACGGCGTGCAGGAGGATGACGCAGGGCTGTATCTGACCGCCCATGATGACCTCAGCGCCGTGATGAAGATGGCCTCCCGGCTGGGCTATGACCTCAGCGAAGAGGACGGCACCAGAGTCTACGAGGCTTTCCGGGTCATCGCTGCCAGGAAGGAAAAAGTAGGCACCAAGGAACTGGATGCCATCGTGGCTTCCGCCGCCATGCAGGTTCCTCCCACCTACACGCTGGACAGTTATGTGGTCACCTCCGGCAACACCATTTCCGCCACCGCTCACCTGAAGCTGCACAAGCATGACAAGGTGCTCGAAGGCGTTTCCATCGGCGACGGCCCCATCGACGCCGCTTTCCTGGCTGTGGAACAGATCACCGGCCAGCACTACGAACTGGATGACTTCCAGATCCAGGCCGTCACCGAGGGCCGGGAAGCCATGGGCCAGACTGTGGTCAAGCTGCGCAGCGGCAGCAAGGTCCATTCCGGCCGGGGCATCTCCACTGATATCGTGGGCGCCAGTATTCACGCCTATATCAATGCCCTGAACAAAATCGTCTATGAGGAGGAAACCGTATGAAGCTCTCCTTTTCCACCCGCGGCTGGGGAGACCTGACCTGGGATGAGATGGTGGATGCCGCCATCGACATGAAATTCACCGGCATTGAAGTCTACAACCTCTTTAAATTCCCTGCCCTGACCGACCGGGGCGGTCCTTTCCACAAGCATACGATCGCCGCCACCGTCCGGCACCTGAAAGATCTGAAGCTGAGCATCCCCTGCCTGGACACCTCCATGGATCTGTCCGAAAACACCGCCAACGCCGATGTGATTGCAGACATGATGCACATCGCCCGGGATCTGCAGGTTCCCTACGTGGTTGGCTGGGCATCCGCCGACAAGGAAGACATGATCCGGAATAATCTGGACCGGCTGCTGCCTCTGGCCGAGGAGCTGGGCATCTGCCTGCTGATCAAGACCAGCGGCATCTATGCCAACACCGCAAAGCTGCGCAGCCTCCTGGAAAGCTATGCCAGCGACTTTACCGGTGCCCTGTGGGATATGCACCATCCCTACCGGGACTTCGGCGAAAGTGCCGATGCCACCATCAAGAATCTGGGCACCTACGTCAAGCACGTCCATCTCCGGGACTCCGATGACAAGGATACCTACAATCTGATCGGCGAAGGCAATCTGCCGGTGGCCGATATGATCCGCGCCTTAAGTTCCATCAACTACGACGGTTTTGTCTCTCTGGAGTGGAAGCCGGAGTGGATGGAGGATCTGCAGGACCGGGAGATCATCTTCCCCCACTTTGTCAACTACATGAGCCGCTTCGGCAGCACCCGCACCCGGAAAAAGTCCCTGTACTACAACCACGACGGCACCGGCCAGTATGTCTGGAAAAAGGACGATCTGATCGATCTGACCTTCCCCCAGGTTCTGGACCGGATGGTGGAGGAGTTCCCCGACCAGTACGCCTTCAAGTACACCACTCTGGACTACACCCGTACCTACGAGGAGTTCCGGGAAGATGTGGATAATTTCGCCCGGGCTCTGGTTTCCATGGGTGTCCGCCCCGGCATGAAGGTTGCCATCTGGGCCACCAACGTTCCCGCCTGGTACATCACCTTCTGGGCCACCACCAAGATCGGTGCGGTTCTGGTCACCGTCAACACCGCCTACAAGATCCACGAGGCAGAGTATCTGCTGCGCCAGTCCGATACCCATACCCTGGTCATGATCGAGTCCGCCCTGGACTCCAACTACCGCAAGATCATCAATGAGATCTGCCCCGAGATTGCAAAAACCAAGGCAGGCTCGCCCCTGCACTGCAAGCGTCTGCCCTTCCTGCGCAATGTCATCACCGTGGACTTCAGGCAGCCGGGCTCCCTGACCTTCGATGAGGCCATGGCACGATCCAGCATGGTACCTGTGGAAGAAGTTTACCGCTATGCCGCCCAGATCAAGCCTGACGATGTCTGCAACATGCAGTATACCTCCGGCACCACCGGCTTCCCCAAGGGCGTTATGCTGACCCACTACAATGTGGTCAACAACGGCAAGTGCATCGGCGACCGGTTGGGACTCTCCACCGCTGACCGGTTCCTGATCCAGGTTCCCATGTTCCACTGCTTCGGTATGGTGCTGTCCATGACCTCCTCCATGACCCATGGCGCCACCATCTGCCCCCTGCCCTATTTCTCCGCCAAGTCCAGCCTTGCCTGCATCAATCAGGAACGGATCACTGCCATGAACGGTGTTCCCACCATGTTCATCGCCATGTTCAACCATCCCGACTACCGCAAGACGGATTTCTCCTACATGCGTACCGGCATCATGGCCGGCGCCGGCTGTCCTCCCGAGCTCATGCGCCGGGCCGCCCAGCCCGATGAGATGAACATGAGAGGCATCGTATCCGTCTACGGACAGACCGAATCCTCCCCCGGCAGCACCATGTCCGCCTGGACGGATCCCCTGGATCTGCGCACCAACACCGTCGGCTACGACTTCCCCCATGTGGAATGCAAGATCATCGATCCCGAGACCGGCGAGGAAGTGCCTGTGGGTGTCAACGGAGAGTTCTGCTCCCGGGGCTACAACACCATGAAGGGTTACTACAAGATGCCTGAGGCCACCAGAGGCACCGTAGACGCCGAAGGCTGGCTCCACTCCGGCGACCTGGCCTGTAAGGACGCTGACGGTACCTACCGGATCACCGGCCGTCTGAAGGACATGATCATCCGTGGCGGTGAGAACATCTATCCCAAGGAGATCGAAGAGTTCATCTACACCCATCCCGCTGTCCGGGATGTTCAGGTCATCGGTGTTCCCGACAAGCGCTACGGCGAAGAGATCATGGCCTGCATCATCCTGAAAGAACCCGGCAGCGTTACTGTGGAAGAGATGACCAATTACATCAAGGCCAGCATGGCCCGCCATAAGGTTCCCCGGTACATTGAATTCGTGGAGGCCTTCCCCATGAACGCCGCAGGCAAGATCCTCAAGTACAAGATGCGCGAGGATGCCGCCAAGCGTCTTGGCCTGGTAGGCGACGGCGCCGACACCGCCGGCCCCGGTAAATAATTCCATACAAAAAGCCCGCCGGTTGGCGGGCTTTTTCACTGGAGCATATTCAGAAAGAAAAAGCAAAAACCGCCCCGGACCGGGCGGCTTTTACTTTAAAAGGATGGAGGTGACATAGTCATTTACACCGATTATGATCACTGGTGAAGCTGGCAAAATCACCGGTGATCTGTGCTGAAGATAGGATACCACAGATGTTCCAAAATGTGAAATATTGTTTCCGGATAAAACGACCCCCAGTTATCAGATATTCTGATGTTATAAGATTTATAACCGAAAAAGAGGCATTATTCCGGAGAATAACGCCTCTTTCTTACAGGATTACACTTTTTCTTTTTCAAAATACTGACGGATGAGCTTCAGGAGCACCGGAGTCAGCAGGAAAACCGCGATCAGGTTGGGTACCGTCATGAAGCCGTTGAAGGTATCGCTGATACCCCAGATCAGGCCAAGATCCACGGTGGCGCCCACAATGGCCACCAGAGAGTAGGCAATGTTGAAGGGCAGCAGGATCTTGCTTCCCAGCAGGAACTCAGCGCAGCGGGCGCCGTAGAGGCCCCAGCCGATGATGGTGGAGAAAGCGAAGCAGCACATGGCAACAGCAGTGAAGATAGACACCCAGTTTCCGTAAACAGCGGTGAAGCCGGAGATGGTCAGCTCCGCACCGGCAGCCTGGCCATAGGGAATTGCCACACCGCTCAGCAGGATCACCAGGGCGGTCATAGTGCAGATCACGATGGTGTCCATAAACACTTCGAAGATGCCGAACATACCCTGCTGCACAGGCTTGTCCGTATCGGCACAGGCATGGGCAATGGAACCGGTGCCAAGACCTGCCTCATTGGAGAAGATGCCACGGGAGACGCCCTTCTGCATGGCCACAAAGAAGCTGCCCACGATACCGCCGGTGACAGCGGAGGGATTGAAAGCGCCCCGGAAAATGGAGGCAAACACAGCGGGGAGTTTGCCGATGTTCATACCGATCAGGCCGAAGCCCAGCAGGATGTACAGCAGCGCCATAAAGGGAACCAGCTTTTCGGTAATGGAACCAATGCGCTTCAGGCCGCCGATCAGGATCAGTGCCACCACGATGCAGATCACGATACCGATGACCAGATTGCTGATTGCCAGAGAATCCGCAGACAGGATGCCATAGTTGGTCAGGGCTGTGTTGACAGCGGCGGTAATGGTATTGACCTGGGTAGCATTGCCGGTGCCGAAGACAGCGCATACACCGAAGAAGGCATACAGGTAAGCCAGCCACATCCACTTGCTTCCCAGACCGTTCTTGATGTAGTACATGGGGCCGCCCACATAGTCGCCCTTTTCATTGCGCTCCCGGAAATGGACCGCCAGGGTAACTTCCGCGAATTTGGTGCACATACCCAGCAGAGCGGAGATCCACATCCAGAACACGGCGCCGGGGCCGCCGATGGCAATGGCGCCTGCGACACCGGCAATGTTGCCGGTACCAACGGTGGCTGCCAGGGCTGTGCAGACAGCCTGGAAAGGCGTGATGGAGCCTTCCGCTGCCTTTTCCCGGCTCATGATCTTGCCAATGGTGCATTTCATGGAATGGCCGAACTTCCGCAGCTGCAGGAAGTTTGTACGGATACTCAGATACAGGCCGACACCGATGATGCAGACCATGGCCGGCACGCCCCAGATAAATCCGTTCAGAGCGTCATTGATGGAAGTAATCAGTTCAAGCATTTTCTTTCCTCCAGGGATACTAAGATGCAGACTCTGGTCAGGAGCCCCACATACCAGCAAAGAAACAGTAAAAATATTTACAGTTTTTTGAAATATGTTTCCTTATCATAACAGAGTGTCCACAAAAAGTAAACAAAAATATTTATACGAAATACAAATAAACTTTTCCGTCAAAAACACACTTTCAAAAACCGGATTCTCATGGCAGAATGAACAAAAACAGGAATCTTCTCCATCGGAAGAATCCCTGTTTTATATTCTGTCAGTATTCACATTCCCACTCAGACAATCTTCCGCAGGGGTTGTACCGGTTCTTTCTCCGGAAGATCCCGTTACATCTGACGCAGGATATATTCCTTAACCTTTTCCAGTCGGCTGCGCTTCCACAGGCCCTTTTCGGCCTCCCGGGAGAAAGGCACGATGATATTGAAGTCCATGTGGGCTCCGGCAAAGAAGCCGTCGGTATTTTCGCTGAAGAAATAGGCATCCCAGACTTCCTTCGGTGCATCCGCATAGGTTTCCGGTTCCAGGTAGACCATCTTCCGCATATCCTCCGCGACAAACGCTTTGGCAGACAGCGGCGCCAGCAGTTCATATTCCTCCGCGGGAATATTGGTAAAGATATCCGGCAGAGCCGCAGCCTCGATCCATTCGTCGCCCCGGATGAGGCGAATACCCATGGCCTCAAAATCCATCTTTTCCTCGGTAAAGACCAGCTTCAGCAAAACACCCAGATCGGTATACAGATGGACCCGCTGATAATCGGTGTCAAAAATGAAATTGCCCAGAGAATAGAAAATGGCCTTTCCATCCTCAAACAGCTCATAATTTTCAGGCACATGGGGATGGTGACCCACAACAACATCCGCTCCCAGCTCCAGGAACTTCAGGTACCGGTCACGGGTATAGGGGCTGGGCAGGCTGGTGAATTCCTCGCCGCCATGGGAAATCACGATACACCAGCGGCATCTGGATTTGATTTCTTTGATTCGTTTTTCAATATAAGGAAGATCATCCCACCGGAAGATACCGGGTTCCGTCGCCGTGGCAGGAATGCACTCATTCATATAGGAAACACAGAACATACCGATACCGCCGGCTTCCTCCAGATATACCGGCTTGGAAGCTTCCGCCTCGTTCATACCTGCACCAACAGTCTGACATCCCATGTCCCGGGCGATCTTTCTCGTGCTGATGACGCCTTCCGGGCCGGCATCCATGATATGGTTGTTGCCGATGGACCAGATATCCGCCTTTATTTTCTTTAATACAGCTGTTGCCGCAGGATTCATGCTGTGGAAAAACACACCCCGGGAACCGTCGTCCACAGCTTCGATCAGGGCGCCTTCCACATTCGCCACAGTGTGATCTGCACTGTGAAAAAAATCCAGCACATCCTGAGACAGCAGATTCTCATCCTCCCATTTTCTGTTCATATAGCGGTCAAAACCGATATCGCCTGTAAAAACGACGGATGTATGTTTTCCGCTCATAACCCCATGTCCTTTCCGGTTTTACAATGTTTGAAAATCAGTATAGCATATCCGCCGGAACAAGGCAACAGATTGGCACCGGATCCTGTCAGATTCCATTTAAGATACGCTCAGATGCATCCCCGCCTGCCTGAAACGTTTCTGTTCAATTTTTCCACTGTTTCCGCCACTTGACATTCATACTGTTTTCGACTTTGGTCAAACTAGGGTTACGGAAAGAAAATGATGCTCTCCCGCCGGAAAGCGTCTGCCTTTCCGGTATATGACAGAAGGAGAGAAAACAAATGAGCAACAATAACAACCGGATCAACGTTCCCCAGGCCAAGGAAGCTATGAACCAGTTCAAGATGCAGGCTGCCCAGGAAGTCGGCGTTAACCTGCAGAACGGCTACAACGGTCACCTGACCTCCCGGGAAGCCGGCTCCGTCGGCGGCCAGATGGTCAAGAAGATGATCGAGGCTTACGAGCAGAATATGCAGTAACCCTCCCGGCGGACAGCAGAAGCTGTCCGCCTTTTCTATTTTCCGAAGAATTCCCCGGTTTCTTGCATTTCACAACATCATGTGATAGAATATACTATTATATTATGAACCGGAGGTTTTTTCATGAAAATGACATGCCGGAAACTGCTTCTGCTGATCCTGTGCCTTGTGATGCTTCTGCCGGCGCTGGCAGGATGTGCCCGGAACGAAGATGCCGAGCCGACGATTCCCCGCTTCAAATTCCTGCGCAAAAAAGTGGAGACCCTGACCATCGCCGCAGTTCAGGAGGATTTCCCTTTGCTGGAGGAATGCGTCAGCCTGCAGTACCTGGATCTGACCGGCAGCACCTGCTATGATCTGATCCTGGAGTATATGAAGAATCATCCTCAGGTGGAAGTTGTTTACACCGCGCCCCTGGGAAAACTCACCCTTTCCAATTCCGAGACTCAGGCAGCCCTGGAGCCAACCTCCTACGATGCCGCCACACTTAAGTCCCAGCTGGCCCGTCTGCCCAAGCTGAAAACCCTGGAACTGCCCAAAACCACACTGACTGCCGATGAACTCGCGTCTCTCCGGGATCAGTATCCCGCACTGGACATCATCTACACCACACAGATTCTGGGTAAGGAATATACCCCCGACACTGACTATCTGGATCTGACTGAGATGATGCCCGCCGATCTGAATGATGCTGTCAGTGCCCTCCCCCTCCTGCCTGCTGTGACAGATATCACTCTGTCCGACAATCTGACCCCCGCGGATGTGAAGCTGCTGATGGAACAGTTCCCGGAGATCACCTTCCAGTATACCTTTGAGCGCTTCGGCAAGACCCTGTCCACATCCGATGAACGTGTGGAATACACCGATGAGAACATCGGCAATGCCGGTGTGGATCAGATCCGTGCCGCACTGGACATCATGCCCAACTGCACCTACCTGAAGCTGGAAGCCTGCGGCATCGACAACGAAGTTCTGGCCTCTCTCCGGGAGGATTATCCCAACACCACCATTGCCTGGCGTGTCTACTTCGGACCCTACACTACCATGACCGATGACGAAGTGATCCGGGCAGTTTACAATGTCAACAACAGCCATGTGGACATTCTGAAATACTGCACCGGCGCAAAATACATCGATATGGGTCACAACCCGGAGCTGACGGATCTGAGCTTTGTGGCCAATATGCCGGATCTGGAGATCATGATCGCCTCCGGCAGTTCTGTCCGCAATCTGGACGGTTTTGAAAACTGCAAGAAGCTGGAATGGCTGGAACTTGCATACTGCTATTCTTTGGATGATATCAGCGCCCTGAAGGACTGCGACAGCCTCCGGTTCCTGAACATCAGTTTCTCTCTGGTCCCCGATCTTTCCCCCATTGAGCAGCTGCCCCTGGAGCGGTTCCTGTATCTGGACCCCAAGATTGACAAGGAAACCCAGGCAGCCTTCGAAGAAAACCACCCCGACTGCTGGACCCGCTTCACCGGTCAGAACCCCTACAGCCTGGGCTGGCGTTATGAGGATATCGGTGAAACTTTCAGTGAATATTATCTCCATGTCCGGGATGTCTTTGATCTGGACGACGTGGATCGCCGGCTGAGACAGCAGGCCTACCTGGAGGAACAGAAGCGCCAGGAAGAGGAAGCCAAGAATCCTCAGCCAAATCCTGCACCCACACCTGATCCTGAACCTGCTCCTGACCCCGCACCGGCACCTGATCCTGCACCTGCTCCTGACCCTGCACCCGCACCGGCACCCACACCTGATCCTGTTCCGGATACCGCATCCGTTCCGGATCCTGCTCCCGCACCGGAAGAATAATATGAATCCCCCCGGAAAATTTCCGGGGGGAGTTTCTTTTCCTCTTGATATGGAGCATTTCCGGTGACTAAGTCACTTACTTCCGGGGAAGAGTATGATATAGTAAAGCCACAAAAGAGATGGACGCACCCAACGAAAACCCAATTGAATCCATCCTTTTATATCCATTGTTTTTTATCGATTTTATTCTAATTATAGCATAATATCGATATAAAACTACCTTGAAATAAATGCAAAAAGTTCCGTTTTTGCTATTTACTTTTTCAGCTTTCCGCTATATAATCTTCTCGATGTTAAAACTTTACTATGGAGGTAATCACTATGAGTTTCTTAAAAGGTAAGACCCTGCTTCTGACCGGCGGCGGCCGCAGCGTTCTCTCTGACGGCTCTGCCGGCTCCATCGGCTACGGCATCGCCACCGCATACGCCAAGGAAGGCGCCAATCTGGTCATCACCGGCCGCAATCTGCAGAAGCTGCAGGAAGCCAAGGAAGAGCTGGAGCGTCTGTACGGCGTCAAGGTTCTGCCCGTTCAGGCCGACGTCTCTGCCGGCGCTGACAACGCAGCTGTCACCAAGGAAGTTGTTGCCAAGGCCATTGCTGAGTTCGGCCGTCTGGACGTTCTGATCAACTGCGCACAGGCTTCCGCTTCCGGCGTCACTCTGGCTGACCACACCCTGGAGCAGTTTGACCTGGCTGTCTACTCCGGTCTGTATGCCACTTTCCACTACATGCAGGCTGCATACCCCTACCTGAAGGAGACCAAGGGCAGCGTCATCAACTTCGCTTCCGGTGCCGGCCTCTTCGGCAACTACGGCCAGTGCGCCTACGCCGCTGCCAAGGAAGGCATCCGCGGCCTGAGCCGTGTGGCTGCCACCGAGTGGGGCAAGGACGGCATCAACGTCAACATCATCGCTCCTCTGGCATGGACCGCTCAGCTGGAAAAGTTTGAGAAGGCATACCCCGAAGCCTTCAAGGCCAACGTCCACATGCCCCCCATGGGCTACTTCGGCAACCCCGAGCTGGACATCGGCCGCGCCTGCGTGGCTCTGGCAAGCCCCGACTTCAAGTATATGTCCGGCGAGACCCTGACTCTGGAAGGCGGCATGGGCCAGCGTCCCTAAGAAATTTCCTCTCTCCTCTCTGAGAATCCTCCGGCTTCGGCCGGAGGGTTTTCTAAAATCCAAAGGAGGTGAACATCATGACCTTTTCTTATCAAAAAGAGCGGCTCACTGCTGCCAGCCCGGAGGGCATTCCCATCGGGTATATTGCTTTTCCGAGAGTGCGGCCCGGCCTTGTCAATATCAGCCAGACAACCGTTTTTCCTCCGTTCCGGGGACAGCATATGGAGGAGGCCATGATGGAAGCCCTGTTCTCCCATCTGTCAAAGCTTGGGCTGAAGGCTGCCCTGACCTGTCCGTTTGCCCAGCAGTATCTGGAGAAAAATCCCCAATGGAAGAACATCCTGCCGGGCGAGATTCATTTTACCAGACACTGATAAGAAGAATACGCAGCCGTGTGCTGCCTGAAGAATACAGCAAACAACCCCCAGCGACAGGTGAAACGCCTTATCGCCGGGGGTTCTTTTATTTTGAAGTGATGTACATCGGCACACGCTCCGCCGTGGCTATTACTTCATTATTTTTCTGAATATCCGCTTCACAGCCTGAAGGATTCGGTATCCGATGAATTCAGTCTTGGGCATCAGGGACACCGCAATCGGACTGCGGGGAAGTGACCGGGCTGTCAGCAGCCGGTTGGGAACAATCCGGAAGCGCTCTGCGGAAAGCACGCCGGGATGGTAGCGCATCTTACGGTACTGCAGATGCATATAGAGAAAACTCTGCTGCTCCAATTTTCCTTCTTTATTCCGAATCCGAAGGAGTCTGCCCTGGTCCCAGTAATAGAGGGCAGGACAATAATCTTCCGTAATATAGCCGTGGTCATCCGCATTGCTATGGTCCCGGCCCACATACTCCGTACGCCGGAACTTTCGGGTACCGATGAACAGATTCAGGGACAGATCCTGCCGGTACACCCGCCTGCCCTGGCGGAGGAATATCTGGTTGACATTGTTGTCATCCCGATATTCTTCATCAAACCAGCAAATCTCAGGATCGGAAAAGACTTTCCGATACAGAGAAATACCATTATGCTCGCACATAAAAATGCGGTTGTTTTCCGGATTATTCCGATAGATGGTCATGTGACCCAGACAGAAAAGCTTGTCATACTGGGCCATGAGGTCATCCGTGAGGAAGTCTCCCAGTTTGCCCAGAATCACATCCAGGTCACAATGGCCCCAGAAGGCATACTCCGTCAGATATTCCTCAAAAAGGAAACCGTAGGCCGGTTTGAAATCACAGAGCTTATAGGCCTTGTCGATTCGGACCGGGAAACCCAGCTTCTGCTCTGCCAGTGTTTTGAACTCATCCAGGGTATTGTGGATAACTCTCACATTCTCAGGAAGAGGGGGCGTCGTATCATCCGTAAACAAAATCCAGTCAAAATCAGGATTTTTCTCACAGGATTTCGCAAAAACAGGCAAGAAATCAGGAAGTTTACCATAGTACGGTATGATGAAGCAGCATTTTTTCACTGAGATTCCTCCTTCTCCTTCCCCTTCAGGGGCTTATCTCCGGCTCCCACAAACCCGGGCTGTTCTGATTTTTATTATAGCATAGCAGCACTTTCTTGGCAATAGAAGCAGCAAAACAACCTGAATCCAACTGCTCCCCTTTCAGGCGTGCCGGTGTCTGATATTATTTCTTCATCAGTCGGCTGCCGACTGTACGGTACTGTTGGTACGTTCCATTTCTTCGAGTTCCATCCCCCAGTTCCGCAGGGAGGGCAGCAGCAGCGCGATCAGCGCCAGGATCACCAGGAATCCAATCAGAGACCGGAGTACAGGTCTGGTTTTCCTTCTGCCCGTTTGGAGTCCTGTGGAGGCCTGATTTTGCTTTTTTCCGATGCTGTCAGAGGTCAGATCGGTTTTCACTGTCTGGAACAAACAGTTGCGGCACTTTCTGCCATTGTACGGCATGCCGCAGCCGGGGCAGCGGATTTTTTCCATATGCATCCCCTCCTTTTTGTTATTATATCAAGCGCTGCAGGAGAGTGTCAACATAGAGTGTCTCTATCGTTGAGGTGGCTTCCGTCCCTAACCTTGACGGGACTTCTGTCCCTAACCTTGACGGGACTTCCGTCCCTGCCGTTGACGGGACTCGTTACAGTATTGTGGCCCACCAGCTTCTGAGCTGGTGGGCTAAAGCATGCCACCGGCATGCTTTATTTAGTTATTCGAGTCCCGTCTTCCGATTACCAAATAAAAAAGAGAGGCCTCTGGCCTCTCTTTTTTATTTGGTGCCGTTGACGGGACTCGAACCCGTACAGTGTCGCCACCGGGGGATTTTAAGTCCCCTGTGTCTACCGATTCCACCACAACGGCATTACCATTTTGAGATAATACCATATTATTGGGATTTCGTCAAGTAACGGAATCAAAAATCCATATTACAGCTGGTCAATGTTCAGGGCAAAGGCACCCAGGCAGTAGTCCAGGAACCAGTCCAATTCAGGCCTTCCCATGGCTTTCATGGCGTCCCAGGTCTGTTTTGCAGCTGTGTCAAATTCTGTATTGCCGGCCTTCTGTTCCTCCAGACACTTGATGTGGGCAGAAAGCTTATCTGCAGCCTTCACAAAGGGTTCCAGATCTGCATCATCCTCCAGCACATAGTGCTCATAGCTGGCTCTCAGTTCCTGAGGCAGCATATCTAGCAGACGGTTTCCCGCGATCCGCTCCACCTGCTTGTAGGCATCCTTGATGTCGGGATTGTAGTACTTGATGGGTGTAGGCAGATCACCGGTCAGGATCTCGGAGGCATCATGGTACAGTGCCGCCACGGCGCATTTATCCGGATCCGGGGTGGGCAGTTTCAGAATGTCCCGGCGGATCAGCGCCAGGGCATGGGCCAGCACCGCCACCTGATGGCTGTGCTCCTGGATATTTTCAGAAAAGGAATTGCGCATCAGACCCCAGCGGGTGATATAGCGCATTCTGCCCATCAGGGCGTAAAACTCATTTGCCATGGATCAGTTCCTCGATTTTCTCCACCAGCTGCCGGGTCGTTTCACAGAAATGTGTTCCGCCGGCAGCCAGCATATCTTCCTTGTCCCGGAAGCCCCACAGCACACACAGGCAGGGTACTTCCGCATTTTTTGCCGTCAGCACATCCACTTCACTGTCACCCACATAGATGCAGCGATCGGCACCGATGGCCTTCATCCCCTTATACACCATATCCGCCGCAGGCTTTCGGGGACAGTCCGGTGTTTCACCCAGGGCGTACAGTCCGGGAAAATAGTCCCCACACAGTGCCTTCACCGCGCTGTCCGGCTTGTTGGACACAATTCCTACAGGATACTTCTTTTTCAGAATTTCCAGTGCCTCCGGAATGCCGGGATAGGGTCTGGTTTTGGACTGACAGTTTTGGGTATAATAGGGCTTATATACTTCCAGCACCTGCTGCACCGTTTCCTCGGGTGTGCCTTCGGGAAGGCTCTTTCGGATCTGGTTTGCGGCGCCGTTGCCAATGGCCCGGCGCACCTCCTCCACTGTCCTGGAGGGATATCCGAACCGACTGAGGGCGTAATTGGTAGCATCTGCCAGATCTTCCAGAGTGTTGAGCAGTGTGCCGTCAAGGTCAAACAGAATACCGGTCATATTTATATCCCCTTGCTCTTCTGGATGCGGATATCGCTGCCCACAAAAGTCAGCCGGTTAAAGCCGCCATGCAGCCGGGATGCAATCTGAGGAGAGTATCGGCGCGCCATTTCATCCACATTCAGATTAGTGGAGATCACCATGGGTTTTCCCTCCAGAATCCGGTCATTCAGCAGGCTGTACAGCGCCGCTGTCACAAACTGGCCGGGCATTTCCGTGCCCAGGTCATCGATGATCAGCAGATCACACTCCAGGAATTTGTTGGCTTCCCGTCTGGATTCCTCGGTGGGATTAAATTTGGCCTGCTCCAGTTTGCTGAAGAGCCGTCCGGCGGTCTCATAGACCACACTGCATCCTCTGTCTGCCACCGTTCTGGCAATGCAGGCAGACAGGAAGGTCTTGCCCAGACCGGTGCCGCCCACAAACAGCAGATTGCCCGCGTTCTGATTGAAATTCAATGCATACCGACGGCAGATCTGGAAATTCTTCTCCATAATCATCCGGTGGCTGGCACCGAGACCGGGATCAAACTGATCGGAATAGTAATCCAGCCGGAACTGGTTAAAGGTCTCTCTGCTGCCGGAGAGAATGGAAACTTCCTTTTTCTGCTCCTGACGGCACAGTTCCTGCAGACATTCACACATGGTGCTGCCCACATAACCGGTGCCGCCGCATCTGACACAGACAGGGGTCTCATCCAGAAAACCCTCATCAAAATGCGCTGCTGCCAGCCGGACCCGTTCCCGCTGCAGACTTAAGTTCTCCGTACGGACGGCTTCCATTTCCGCCCTGCCGTCGCTGCCCTGGCGAAATGCCGCCTGAGCTGCCTGGGCCATGGTACGCCGCAGCTGAATATCAATCTCCCGAATGCGGGGTACTCTGGCATAAGCCTCTGCCAGATGCTGCCGGTTTTCGGATTCCCGGTCTTCCCTGGCCTGTGCCAGTCTTGCCCGGGCCCGCTGAACCACTTCCGCGCTGTATGCCATAGATTATCCCTCCCGTAAAATTTTCTGAATGGCTTCCAGTTCCGCCTGACCCAGCTGGCCGCTGGCTCCCTTGGGCACATTGCCCTTCCGGTCACCGGACTGGATGGCCTCCGCAGTGCGCAGGCCCTGTTCCTGCCACCGCTGCAAAATCTTATTCATATAGGCCCAGTTGAGACCGCCGGTGTTCAGACAGGTCCGCTCATAGGCCATGGAAATCACTTCATCTTCAAAGCCCATCTCCAGCCAGCTGATGGCATAGCGCTCTTCCGCAGGAGTCAGGGATCTGCCCCGGATCTGGAGCCGCTCCATCAGCCGGTGCAGCCGGGAATTGCGGATATTCTGGGCGCTGATAAAAGCAGCTGCCTCTTCCACAGTATCAATGCCCCGCTCCGCCCAGGCATAGGCTTCCTTCTCAATGGTACGAAGACTCGGATTGCGGGTGCTGCCACGCTGGCGGGCGCGCTCCTTACAGTAACAAACCAGCACAGAGATCACATCTCCCGGGAGTCCCAGATACCGCACAAAGGACAGCAGGATCTTCAGCTCCTCCACGTTCAGGGCTCTGCCCAGCACCCGCTGAACTTCTCCCCGGAGACTCCGGAAATCCACATCTCCATCCACCGCCTGCAGCACATCCTGCTCGGTATAGGCGGGCCGCTCTCCGGAGAGGATATGCTCCCGGCGCTGTTCCTGCCACAACCCCAGCTGCCGCAGAGTCGCTCCGGCGCACTGAACCCGGGACTCGCTCATATTCAGGTTTTTGGATGCCTCTTCCGGGCGGTTGCCGCTGGATAAAAATATGTACAGCAGCGCCGCATCGGGACTTGCCGCCGACAGGAGTTTCTGCACATCGCCCCTGGGGATGGTTAATGTATCTGTGATCATTCTGTGTTCCTCGCAAATTTCGTCAGTTACAGTCATTATAGCACAGGTTTTTTTCTTTCTCAACGCAGAAGGAACTGAGAATTTCGCCCAAAATCCCATTTGTTTTTTGACAGGACACAGGATGTTGTGGCTCAGGTCTCTTTTAACCCCAATTCAAGAAAAAAACCGGAGCCGAAGCTCCGGTTTTGGTTTTTTTCTGACCCTGGGGGACAGAATGTACACAGGCAAGCTGTTCCCCTCCTGCCTGTTTTTCGCATCATACCGCTGCGCCTGCGGCGACACACTTGACAGGCTATGGAATCGGCGGTCTGATCTGTCGTCACGGATCGTTTCCGTTTCCCTGTCTGTCCAAAAACAGTATGTCCCGGCCGCCTCATTTCATACGGAGGTTCTGAATGGAAAGTATTGTTACCCTTCTGATCATTTCTGCGCTGTCCATGGCACTCATCCGACTTCTGGCGCTGCCGCTGCGGCTGCTTGCAAAGCTTGTGATCCACTCCGGCTGCGGATTTTTATGTCTTTGGCTTCTGAATACCGTGTCCGCATTCACCGGTGTGTATCTCCCGGTCAATGCCGCCACTGTTTTCATCGCCGGCTTTCTGGGCATTCCGGGCATCGGTGTCATTGCCCTGCTGGAAATTCCGAACTGATCTGATAAATGATCGTTTAGCGGACTAACGTCCGAATGCAAAATGATGAATGCTGAATGCAGAATGATTATGGCGCACCTCATTTTGCATTCATAATTCTGCATTCTGCATTTCGCCAAAGGCGGATAAACGATCATTTCACGCAGTAACGGAAAAAGGCACGCCGAAGGCGTGCCTTTCCTTATTGGTTCGTATCAGTTGTGAATATGTACGTTCATATGGGGACGGGCCATGGCGATGCCCTGCTCGTCAAAGATCTGCTTGACTCTCTGATTGATCAGGAAGAATACATCCCAGTAATCATCGGTCTTGACCCAGACACGGAGGCTGTAGTTGATGGCGCCGTCCAGATAGCCGCCAACAACAGCGGCAGGAGCGGGATCCAGCAGCGCATTGTCCACGGTGCCGGCCAGAACCAGCGCGTCGATGACTCTCTGGGGTGCCACATCCTGGCCAACGGAAACAGCCACGTCTACACGGCGGGTCTCCTGGGCAGAGTAGTTGACGATCTGGGCAGCTACAACAGCGCTGTTGGGAATGGAGATCATCTTGTTGTCCGGGGTGGACAGCATGGTATAGGTCATGTTGATCTCCATGACCGTGCCGGCCTGACCTGCGATCTCCACATAGTCACCGGAGTGGAAGGGTTGGGTGTACAGAATGGTGAAGCCGCCGATGATGTTGGACACCATGTTCTGCAGCGCCAGGGAAAGTGCCAGAGTCAGCACGCTGGCCAGAGCGACAATGCTGGTCACATCAATGCCCAGGGTGGACACCACAGTCAGACCCAGCAGGATATACAGAGCAGTTTTTGCCAGAGAAATAATCAGCACATGGGCAGCCTTCTCAAGCTTTGACTTTTCCAGTGCCTTTACCAGGATCTTGCCGACGATGCGGATGGCCAGCACACCGGCCACCAGGATGATCAGCGCCAGGCAGAAATTCCGGAACAGTTCACCGGACAGAATGCTCAGAAGCATCAATTTCAGTTCGTTCATAAAAAACTCCTTCTATGTTTTTTCCATATTATAATGCCGCTGACTGCAAAAAGCAACCCTCTGTCTTTGGCTTGACATTTCACTGCCAAACAGTATAATTATTGTATAATCATATGGAAGAGGAGAGATTTTCCCATGTATTACAGAATGAACGTTGCAGGTCTTGAACGGGATCTTCCCATCTGCCCCGTCAACGACAAGCTCTACATCGCCGGTTTCGTTATCTTCGGCGATCAGGAACTGACTGTTGCCTGTGCCCGGGAACTGCTGGCCAGAGCCCCCGAGTATGACTACATTATCACCGCCGAAGCCAAGGGCATTCCCCTGGCGCACGAAATGGCCCGTCAGGCTGGCGATGCCAAGTACATTCTGGCCCGGAAAGGTCCCAAGCTGTACATGCGGGATATCTTCTCCGTCACTGTCAACTCTATCACCACCGCCAAGGAGCAGAAACTGTATCTGGACGGCGCCGATGCCGCACTGATGAAGGGCAAGAAGATCCTGGTGGTGGACGACGTCATCTCCACCGGTGAAAGCCTGAAGGCTCTGGAAGCTCTGGTTGAGAAGGCCGGCGGCGAGATCTGCGGCCGGATGGCTATCCTGGCCGAAGGCGATGCCCAGGACCGCAGCGACCTGATCTACCTGGAAAAGCTGCCCCTGTTTAACCCCGACGGCACCGTCATGGGCTAACTTTCATATCCGCAGGCGCTGCCGCTGGCAGCGCCTGTTTTCTTCTTCCGGGGAAATTAAGAAACCGCATGTTTACTTTTCATCATTTTTATGATAAAATAATTTGAATTATGTGTAAGTGAGTTGATTTTCTTGAATTTCGACAACACTCGTGTCAAAATCGACCTGGATGCCATCTCCCGGAACTTTGACGCCGTCCGGGAGAAATCCGGTGCTCCTGTCATGGCCGTCATCAAAGCCGATGCCTACGGCCACGGTGCCATCCAGATTGCCCGGCTCCTGGACCGGAAAGCCGCCTTCTTCGGCGTCAGTTCCATGCTGGAAGCCATGGAGCTCCGGCGGGCCGGTCTGCGCACCCCCATTCTGATTTTGGGCCACACCCCGGTGCAGGCCTTTACCACCGCCATCATGGAGAATATCCGCCCCACCATCTATCGGTATGAGGACGCTGTCGCCCTGTCGGAGGCTGCCCAGGCCATTGGTCTGACCGCCTATTTCCACATCGCTGTGGATACCGGCATGAGCCGTATCGGCTTCCAGGTCACCGAAGAGGACGCGGATCTCTGCGAAAAGATCCTGCAGCTGCCCTGCCTCCAGGCCGAGGGCATCTTCAGCCATTTTGCCACCGCGGACCATGCAGATCTGAGCCGGGCTCAGAAGCAGGCCGCCCTTTTTGACCGGTTCTGTGATATGCTGCAAAACCGGAATATCCACATTCCCATCCGCCATCTGAACAACTCCGCCGGTCTGATGAATTTCAACCGCCACTATGAGATGGTGCGCTCCGGCATCGTCACCTACGGCCTGTACCCCAGTGAGGAAGTCTCCCCCGAGCTTCTGAAGCTGGAGCCCGCTCTGCAGTGGCTCAGCCGGGTCACCCATGTGAAGACCCTGCCCGCCGGACGGGAGGTCAGCTACGGCGGCACCTTCACCACCACTCACAATACCGTCATCGCCACCATTCCCGTGGGCTATGCCGATGGCTACCGACGGAGCCTTTCCGGAAAATTCCACGTTCTGATCCGTGGTCAGAAGGCACCTATCCTGGGCCGGATCTGTATGGATCAGATGATGGTGGACGTGACCCATATTCCCGGTGTCACCGTCAACGATAAGGTCGTTCTGGTGGGCAAATACGGCCCCGAAGAGATCACCATGGAGCAGATCGCCGCTGCCGCAGGCAGCTTCAACTATGAATTTGTGTCCGGTATCAGCCGCCGTGTTCCCCGCATCTATACCAGCGGCGGAAAAACCATCCATACCGTTCACTATCTAACCGACTCTTTTTTCTAAGGAGGAATCCCAATGTCCCGTAAACCCAAGAAGCAGCGCAGCCATGTTGGCGCCATTGTGGTGATGATCCTGCTGATGCTGGTCTTCATCGCCGGCACCGCCCTGATGGTCAAGCTTTGCCTGGATATTCCCAATCAGAAGGTTGCCCAGCGCCCCGGCATGAACCTGCCCGTCCAGCTTCCCACCGCTCCCGCCGCAGAAGAAACCGAACCTCCCACGGAGACCACCGCGCCTCCCCCGGTTCCTGAGCATGTGGTGTCCACTGCCACCATCGTTTCCACCGGTGATATTCTGATGCATAAGCCTGTCATCGACGTGAACTGGAAGAATGGAACCTATGACTTTGAGTCCATCTTCCGGTATGTGACCGAAGATGTAACTGCCGCCGACTATGCCGTGGCCAATCTGGAGACCACCCTGGCTTCTACCACCAACGGCTACCAGTATTCCGGCTACCCCAACTTCAACTGTCCTGACGAGATCGTGGATGCCGCCAAGAATGCCGGTTTTGATATGCTGCTCAACGGCAACAACCACAGCTATGATACCAGTTCTGTGGGTATGCACCGCACCATTGAGATCATCCGTGACCGGGAGCTGGATCACATTGGCTTTGTAGACAGCGAAGAAGAAAAGCGCTACCTGGTCAAGGAGATCAACGGCATCAACATCGGTATGATCTGCTATACCTATGAGACCGACAACCGTGCGGATACTGTTGCCCTGAACGGTCTGCCCGTCAAGGCTGCCGACAAGAATCTGGTCAATGCCTTTGACTACAACGCACTGGACACCTTCTACGCAGAGCTGGAAGGTCACCTGAATGACATGAAGGCTGACGGCGCTGAAGCCACCATGCTCTATATCCACTGGGGCGATGAGTACCAGCTGAAGCAGAATGCCAACCAGACCAAGATCGCCCAGAAGATCTGTGATCTGGGCGTGGATGTCATCGTGGGTGGCCATCCCCACGTGGTGCAGCCCATGGATCTGCTGGAAAGCACCGTGGATCCCAACCACAAGACTGTCTGCCTGTATTCCATGGGCAACGCTGTGTCCAATCAGCGCCAGGGTAACCTGACCGCCATCTCCACCGCCCACACGGAAGACGGTGTGCTGTTCAGCGTCACCTTCTCCAAGTATTCTGACGGTACTGTGTATGTGGAAAGCACCGATCTGCTGCCCGTCTGGGTCTACCGCCGTACCGACGGCACCGGCAATGAGTACAACATGCTGCCCCTGCACATCGATGAGGCAGACGGCTGGCTGGAAGACTTCAACATGAAGGAACACACCGTCAACGCCGCCAGGAATTCCCATGCGCGGACCATGCAGATCGTCCAGGAAGGCCTGACCGAGTGCCAGACCTGGCTGCAGGAGAGCTACGATGCCCGGGAGCAGTACTACTACGATCTTGCCTTCAACCCTGAAAAGTTCGCCACCGAGGCAACGGAAGCACCCACCGAAGCTGTGACCGAGGCCACCGAGACCGTACCTGCCAACTAAATCAAACACCCGATCCGGATGGATCGGGTGTTTTTGCTCTCTCGTAAATGATCGTTTAGCTAAGTAATCGTTCTTCATTCTTTTCTTGCTCCTGCAAGAAAAGAACCAAAAGAAGCAGGCATAGGGGCGGCGTTGTATGTCTTGCTCCCGCAATCCAATCCACCCGCCCCTATGTACCCCACCCGGCCGCATCGCCGTAGGTTCCGGAGCACCTTAACCTAGATGCTGTTTTGGCAGAAAATGTTCCGATTTTCTGCCAAAAGTTCAGTTTCCTGCA